>NZ_JBQTCJ010000069.1:0-23512 GCF_052380005.1 Salinarimonas sp. NSM | reverse complement strand
CCCCGGCCGAGGCCGCGCGCGAGCCGATCCGCGGGGACGACGTCTCCTCGGCGCCGAAGAGGCCGAGCGTCCGGCGGAAATGCGCGTGGCGCGCCGACGCGTCGTCCGCGACCGATTCGGGCACGAGGCCCCAGTTGAGGAGATGCGGCTCGCCGCCGACGAGCACCAGGTCCTGCTCGAGCGAGGGGATCGCGAGCCAGCTCTGCACCGTGTCGCCGATCTCGGGGTCGTCGAACGCCGCACGCAGCCGGTCGAGCCGGCTGCGGATCTCGGCACCGACCTGGATCCGCTCGTCGGCCGAGAGCGCCGACCAGGCTCGAACCGCGCCCGCCCGGGGCACGTACCAGGACACGCTCGTCTGCGTCTCGCCGTTGCCGCGCATGACCGCGGGCCGCGCGAACAGAGCCGCGGCTTCGTCTCCGGCGAGCGCACGCAGGCGTGGTATGACACGCTCATAGGTGTCGAGGACCGATTCGCCGCCGACCTGGGTCTCACTGAGACCGCTCAGCGCGTTGCCGCGCACGAACACGTTGCTTTCCGGCATGGACGACCGCCCCCGTCGGCGTGATCAAGGCAGCGGACGATCCCAGGATCAAGCCGTGCTCTTTGGTTTTCCGGTCGACGATGGGCCAACGTGCAGTCGGCTCATGCCTTCCTTAGTGAACGTTAACCGCAGGCGTCCTCGCCATGCAATCGCCACGATTCGAATTCGGCCTCGGCCGTGATCTCAGCAGCGCGGCCGAGTCCGCTGCGGGAGCCGCCCGCGCGCGATCTCGCGGTCGATGACCTCCATGGCCGCCGGCTCGGCGCAGGCGACCTGCTGGAGGAGGCGCAGCCCCGTCACGACGTCCTCGGGAACCTCGCTCGGATAGTCGTAGTAGAGCGCCTCGCCCAGGACGTAGGTCGCGCGCTCGTAGCCTCGGGCGCTCGCCGCGCGCAGCAGCGTCAGGGCACGGCGCACGTCCCGGCGCACGACCTCCCCCCGCAGCAGCTCCACGGCGTAGTTCGCCTGCGCGATGACGTTGCCGCGGTCGGCGGCGCGCCGCCACCATTCCGTGGCCTGGGCCCGGTCCGGGGAGACGAAGGCGTAGCCCGCCGCCCTGTTGAAGGTGCCTCCGGCATGCGCACCGAGCAGGTTCATGGCGTAGGCGGATCCGCGCTGCGCCGCGCTGCGCCAGAGGTCCGTCGCCCGCCTCATGTCCGATGCCGCACCCGCGCGGTCGCCGCGTCGCGCCTTGCGGACGGCGCGCTCCGCGAGGAGGCGTCCGAGCTGGACCTCGGTGCGGCGCGCATCCTCCGGGGAGGCTCCCGCCACGCGCCCGCAGGCGCCGATGCCCTCCTCGAGCGCCGTGACGTCCAGGAAGGCCGAGTCGTCCATGAACGGGCGCCCGTCCGGCCGGTCGCCGTCGAAGCGGAAGCCGGCGGCGCCGTCGCAGGCGAGCGCCCAGTCCGGGCGGGGCCACACGACGAGCCGCACGGTCCGCGCCATCGTCGCGCCCCCGTCGAGGAGGACCGCCAGGCGACGCTCGTAGGTGCCCGGGGGCAGCGCCCGGGCCGCATCCGACGGCGTGATGCGGATGCGCGCCGGCGTGGCGTTGGCCGTCTCGCCGTCCGCGGGCGCGGCCGCCACCCAGGCACCGGATCCCTCGACGATGCGCCAGCGCACGCGCGTCGCATCCGTCGAGACCAGGAACTCGCCGGCGAGCGGCGTGAAGGGGCCGCCCTCCTCGCCGGAGAAGGCGATGACGTCGGGCTCCAGGCCGACGCGCGGGGGCGTGATCTCCAGGCGCACGGGCACGAGGTGGGTGTGGCGTCCGCCGGCCTCCGCGACCGCGAGCGTGCCGCTGTGCGTCCCCGGCTGCAGCGTGTCCGCCGCCGGCGCCGTCGCGAGGACGAGCTCCGCCCGTGCGCGCGGCTCGAGCCGGCCGCCCGCGCCATCGACGACGAGCCAGCCGGGCGCGTTCGCGACCTCCCAGTCGGCGGGGCGAAGCGCGGGGTTCGACAGCCGCACGCGGTTCTCGGCTGCGACGAAGGGTCCGCCCACGGGGCCGCGGAAGACGATGCCGTCGGCCGGGTCCGTCACGATCTGCGCGGGACCCGGCTCGACCACGAAGCGGACCGGGATCGTGACGGGGAACTCGATGCCGAAGCGACGCTCCACCAGCAGGATCGAGCGATCGTGCGTGCCGGCGTCGAGCAGCACCGCCTCCGCGCCCGGGCGTACGGCGAGGGTCCAGCCCAGCGCCGGGCCTTCGGCCAGCGCGAGGTCGAGCGCCGGATCCGCCGTCGGCGTGTCGAGGAGGGGTGCCTCGCGCAGGACGTGGGGCTCGAGCCAGCGCACCGAGGCCGCGCGGCGCAGGCCCGCCTCGTGGACCTGCGGCGTGAACGGGCCGCCGGCCGGGCCGGTGAAGACGACACGCGCGCGCTCGGTCTCCAGCGGCACGAGGGCGACGAGCGCGAGGATCGCCAGGGCGCCGAGGGCGAGGAGGAGGAGCGCGGCCGCGGCGAGCGACCGCCGCCAGCGGCGCGGCGGCGGGCGGGGGACATCGGCGTCACTGCGCCTTCGATCGACCCGGTCGCCATCGGCCCGGTCGCCATCGGCGGCGCGGACGGCGTTCTGGTCGGCCGCGTCCGACGCGGACCGACCGGACGCCGGGTCGTCCGAGGTCCCCGGCGACCGGTCCGGCCCGGGAGCGGAGGGAGGCTCCGCCGCGGGAGGCGGCGGCGTGGCCGGCCTCGTGTCGATCGGGGGCGGGACCCGCGCCTCGGCGGTCGGCTCGACGATGCGGTGGCCGCTCGATCGCGGCGCGGCGGGGATCGCGGGCCAGACGATCTCCTCCTCGATGCCGAGCTCGGGCAGCGCAATTCGGACGAGCTCGTCCTCGGCGATCCGGTCGACGATGTCGGGACCGAGCGGGATGCGCAGCGTCCCGTCCTGCACCACGGCGCCGCCGACCGGCAGGTCCGCGCGCCCGGACGACCACCCGTCGGGCCCCAGGAACGGAGCGCCGGCGACGTCGCGGCTGATGCGGATCACGCGAGCCGGGGCGGGCTGGCCGGTGACGACCAGCCAGGCGCGTCCGCCCGGGACCCGCTTGTCCCTCTCGACCTCGAGCCGCCTCATCGCAAGCTCCAAACGTTAACGATGCGTTAACGAGCTTAGCGTGCTGCGCCGCACAGGGCGAGACGGGACGAAACGATTCTTCGCAGGACAGTCGTCGTGGTTAACGCGCCGCCTCGCCGGAAGCGGTGGCCGGCGCTCCGCGTCCGCGGCTCCCCGCGTCGGGGATGCGCACGAGGCGCGGGCGCCAGATGCCGAGCACGACGTTCGCCACCGCGATGGCGAAGACGACGGCGAGCGTTCCCCATTCGAGCCGGATCATGCCGGCGAGCGCATCCGGCGGCGCTTCTCCTGCCGCCATCCGCGCGGCCATCGTCGCGGCGTAGTCCGCCTTCGCGCTGACGATCGTCAGCGTGCCCTTGAACATGAGGATGCCGAGCCCCGCCTTGATCCACACCCAGCCCGTGTCGAGGAAGGGGCGATGAACGATCATCGAGAGGAGCCCGGAGACGAGGGCGACCGCGAGCGAGGGGAGGACGACCCAGTTGCTCAGGACGGCGATGGACTGGCGCAGGTCGGCATAGGCGTCCGCCGTCTCCTGCGGCCCCGCCAGGAGCAGGGCCGCATAGGCGCCGAGCCCGCCGATGAGCCCGCCGGCGGCGATCGAGTGCAGGATCTTGACGAGCTTGCGCATGAGACGGCCCAGGTCGCTTCGTCCCACAGTGATAGGGCGCCCCGGCGCCCGCGGGAAGAGCCACGCGCCCGTCCCGCTCAGCCGCCGACCTCCACGGTCTCGACCGATAGGATCGTCGGCAGGTGGCGGGCGATCTCCTCCCAGCGCTCGCCCTCGTCGCGGCTGGCGAAGACCGAGCCCGAGTTCGTGCCGAAGTAGACGCCCGCCGGCTCGCGTGCGTCGCCCGCCATCGCCTGGCGCAGCACCGTGAAGTAGCAGGAGGTCTGCGGCAGGCCGGTGCGCAGGTCGGCCCAGGTCTCGCCACCGTCGCGGGAGCGCCAGACCGCCGCCGCGGCGTCGGGCGGGAAGCGCCCGGCGCTGTCGCCGTTGAGCGGGAACGTCCAGACCGTGCGCGCGTCCCGCGGGTGCACGCGGATGGGGAATCCGAAGGTCGAGGGCAGGCCGTCCGTCACGTCGTCCCAGCTGCGCCCGCCGTCGGCGGAACGCCAGACGCCGTGGTGGTTCTGCTGGTAGAGCACGTCCCCCTCGCCGGGGGCGCGCATCATGTTGTGGACGCAGTGCCCGATCTCGCCGTCGCGTGGCGCCGCCGGATGCGTATGGCCGTGGCAGGCCTCCGCGTTGGAGACGCGGTTGCGCCGCTCCCACGTCGCCCCGCCGTCCTCGGTGGCGAAGACGCCCGCCGCCGAGATGCCGATCCACAGCTTCGCCGGATCGGTCGGGTGCGGCACGATCGTGTGCAGCACGAGGCCGGCGGCGCCCGGGTTCCAGCTCTGCGCGGACGGATGGTCGGTGAGGCTCTCCACGCGTGCCCAGGTCTCCCCGCCGTCGCGGCTGACGAGGAGGCTCGCGGGCTTCGTGCCGGCCCACAGCGCCCCGTGCGCGAAGCACAGGCTCCAGACCTGCGAGAAGGCGTCGCCGAAGGGCAGGGGCGCGTCGGTCCAGCCGACCATCGCGGCGAAGTCCGCGTCGGCCGCCGCCCACGCGTCCATCTGGCCGGACGTGAGCCGCACCACGCTCCAGCTCGCGCCGCCGTCCCGCGAGCGCCAGACGCCGGCGCCGTGGAAGGCCCCGCCGCCGCCGGCCCAGAGTGTCCCGGTCTCGGGATCGCCGATCACGTGGTTGATGGGCCAGCCGTCGCAGAAGGGGCCCTCCACGCGCCAGGCGGTGCGCTCCTCGCGTCCCGAGACGACGAAGACGCCCTTGGTGGTGCCGACCAGAACCCGGATCTCGCCTCGCGCCATGGCGCGTCCTCCCGTGTTGGAGACGGCGGTGCACCGGGCCGCGAACCGGCGCCGTGCCCGCGCCTCATCCATCGGCTTCCGCCGCGGCGGCCTGCGGAACCTCCCGCAAGCCCTCCCGCAGCCGGTCCGACATCTCGTCGCCCAGCGTCGCGTCGAGGCGGGCGTGCGTCTCCCGCCAGATCGGCAGCGCCTCGCGCAGCAGGGCGACGCCCTCGGGCGTGATCGCCACCACGCGGCTGCGCCGGTCGTGCGCGGCGGCCTCGACCCGCACGAGCCCACGGCGCTCCAGCGGCTTGAGAGCGGCCGTCAGCGAGGTGCGGTCCATGGCGAGAAAGGGCGCGAGCGCGCCGATCGTCGGCGGGTCGGGGCGGTTGAGCGCCATCAGCAGCGAGAACTGCCCGTTCGTCAGCCCGAGCGGCCGCAGAGCATTGTCGAACAGCCGCGCCAGCGCCCGCGCCGCCCGCTGCGCATGCAGGCACAGGCAGGTGGTCGCGACGTGGCGGACGGTGTCGGGCTCCAGGCGATCGGGCATGCGTGTCGGCATGACGTGTTGGTATCAACATATCGCGCGAGATTCAAGCGCGCCGCGGCGTGCCCGCTCGCCGGCGGCGGCGATCCGTGCTCGGTCAGGACTTCACGAGCACGTAGGTTCCCGGCGCGTCCCCGAGCGGGGGCAGCTTGCCGCCGCCGGGCTCGCGGGCCGGGACCCGCTCGGGGGCCTGCGCCTCGATCCAGGAGAACCAGTAGGGCCACCAGGTACCGGGATGCTCCTTCGCCTGCGCGATCCAGTCCTCGAGCTCGCCCTCGGGCTCGGCCCCGGTCCAGTACTGGTACTTCGGCTTCGCGGGCGGGTTGACGACGCCGGCGATGTGGCCCGAGCCCGCGAGCACGTACTCGACCGGGCCGCCGAAGGCCGAGCAGCCGAGGAAGACCGATTTCGCCGGGGCGATGTGGTCCTCGCGGGTGGCGAGGTTGAAGATCGGGATCTTCACCTTCTTCAGGTCGATCTTCTTGCCGCCGATCGTCACCTTGCCGCGGCTGAGGTTGTTCTCGAGGTAGCAGTTGCGCAGGTAGAACGAGTGGTTCGCCGCGGGCATGCGCGTCGAATCCGAGTTCCAGTAGAGCAGGTCGAAGGGGAAGGGCGCCTGGCCCTTGAGGTAGACGTTGACGATGTAGGGCCAGATCAGGTCGTTGGGCCGCAGCATGTTGAAGGCCGAGGCCATGCGCGAGCCCTCGAGATAGCCGCGCGCCTTCATCGTCTCCTCTATCGCCTTGATCCCCACCTCGTCGGCGAAGACCTTGAGGTCCCCGGCGTGGGTGAAGTCGACCTGCGTCGTGAACAGCGTCGCCGAGGCGATGCGGTCGTCCTTCGTCGCCGCCATGTAGCCGAGCGCCGTGGACAGCAGCGTCCCGCCCACGCAATAGCCGATGGCGGTGACCCTCTTCTCGCCGGTCGCCTGCTCGATGGCGTCGAGGGCGGCGAAGACGCCCTCGCGCATGTAGTGCTCGAAGCTCTTCTCCGCGAGGCGCGCGTCCGGGTTCACCCAGGAGATGCAGAAGACGGTCAGCCCCTGCGAGACCGCCCAGCGGATGAAGCTCTTCTGCTCGTTGAGGTCGAGGATGTAGAACTTGTTGATCCACGGCGGAACGATCAGCAGCGGCCGCTTCAGGACCGTGTCGGTCGTGGGCGTGTACTGCAGCAGCTCGATCAGCTCGTTGCGGAAGACCACCTTGCCGGGCGTGGTGGCCAGATTGACGCCGACCTGGAAGCGGCCCGGGTCGGACTGGCGGATCTTCAATTCGCCACCGCCGGCCTCGATGTCCTCGGCGAGCATCTGCATGCCGCGCACGAGGTTCGCGCCCGATTCGCGCATGGTCTCGCGGATCAGCTCGGGGTTCGTGCCGAGGAAGTTCGAGGGCGAGAGCGCGCTCGACATCTGGCGGACGTAGAAGCGCGCCTTCTGGCGGGTGGCCTCGTCGATGCCCTCCGCGTCCTCGACCATGCTCTCCGCCCAGCGGGAGGTGGCGAGGTAGGCCTGCTTGAGGAAGTCGAAATAGGCGTTGTCGGACCACTCCGCGTCCTTGAAGCGCGCGTCCTTCGGGTCCGGCGCCGCGGCGGGGGCGACGTCCTCGCCCTGCATCCGGCGCAGGGAGGACGACCAGATGTCGAAGAAGGAGGCGCCCAGCCGCGCCTGCGCCTCGATCGCCTTCTGCGGGTCGATCAGCCAGCGCTCGGTGACGTGGACGAGCGTCTTGACCATGTCCGACATCTCGTCGGCCATGCCGGCCTTGGCGCGGCGCTCCTCGATCGGCTTGAGGTAGGCGGCGGTGGCCTTGCCGTATTCCTCGACGAGGCGCGCCATGTTGTGCGACATCGCCTCGAGATCGGGCTGCGGATGATCGCTGGGCGTTGCGCGGGGTCCCTCGGACCTTCTGTTGTCGCTCACGGACGCTTCCCTTCCCGACGGCACGCGCGGGCCTCCCTGCCCACGCCGTCCTTTCGACACTCTACCGAACGCGATATGGTGGTCGCTAGACCGGAAGACGCCCGATGCATCGGCGTTCCCCGGCGAGCCTGCCACCGGAGTGTCCATGCCACGCGTAACGCGCAATTCGATGACGCTCGCCGCCGCAGCGGCGGCCGCGCTGATGCTCGCCGGTTGCGCGGGGGATCTCAACCCCGTGCGCGACGTCTTCGTCGCCGTCGGCGCCGGCTCCCCGCCGCAGCAGGCGCCGACCTTCGTCGAGGAGACGCGCGCCGGCGGGCCGACGGGCTACGTACCGGTCCGCCCCACGTTGCGCCGCGAGACCGACCCGAAGACGCCCGAGGAGGTCGCCGAGGCCCGCGCCGCGCTCGAGGCCGATCTCGAGGCCGCCCTCGAGCGTGGCGAGCGGGCTCGCAGCCTCGCCATCGGGCCCGACCCCGCGCCGGTCGTGGTGCCGCCGCTGCCGCCGATCTCCGACGATCCCGCACCGCCTCCGGCCTCCCGGTGAGCGTGGCTGCGACATTCGGCTGATGCCTCGTTAACCACGCCGTGCTAGAGAGACCGCCCACGCCTCCTCGGCAATCCTGGACCTCGCCATGACCGAATTTCACCGCATCAAGCGCCTGCCGACCTACGTCTTCGAGCATGTGAACCGGATCAAGGCCGCCGCACGCGCCGGGGGCGCCGACATCATCGACCTCGGCATGGGCAACCCGGACCTGCCGGCGCCCGCGCACATCGTCGCGAAGCTCGCCGAGACCGCGGGGCGCCCGCGCACGGACCGCTACTCGGCCTCCAAGGGCATCGCCGGCCTGCGCCGCGCCCAGGCCGGCTACTACGACCGGCGCTTCGGCGTGAAGCTGAACCCCGACAGCCAGGTCGTCGTCACGCTCGGCTCGAAGGAGGGCTTCGCCAACATGGCGCAGGCCATCACGGCGCCGGGCGACGTCGTGCTCGTGCCGAACCCGAGCTACCCGCTCCACGCCTTCGGCTTCCTGATGGCGGGCGGCGCGATCCGCTCGGTGCCCGCGGAGGCGACGCCCGCGTTCTTCCACGCGCTCGAGCGCGCGGTCGTCCACTCGATCCCCAAGCCGCTGGCGCTCGTCGTCTGCTACCCCTCGAACCCCACGGGCTTCACGGCGGACCTCGATTTCTACAAGGACGTGATCGCCTTCGCCAAGAAGCACGAGCTGATCGTGCTCTCCGACCTCGCCTACGCCGAGATCTACTTCGACGGCGTGCCGCCGCCCTCGATCCTGCAGGTGCCCGGCGCGGTCGACGTCGCCGTCGAGTTCACCTCGATGTCGAAGACCTTCTCGATGGCGGGCTGGCGCATCGGCTTCGCGGTCGGCAACGAGCGGCTGCTCGCCGCGCTCGCCCGTGTGAAGTCCTATCTCGACTACGGCGCCTTCACGCCCGTGCAGGTCGCGGCGACCGCCGCGCTCAACGGGCCGGAGGACTGCATCGCCGAGACGCGCGCCATCTACCAGCGCCGGCGCGACGCGCTCGTCGAGAGCTTCGCCAAGGCCGGCTGGGAGATCCCGCCGCCCGCCGCGTCGATGTTCGCCTGGGTGCCGATCCCCGAGCGCTACCGTCACCTCGGCTCGCTGGAGTTCTCGAAGCTGCTGGTCGAGAAGGCGGAGGTCGCGGTGGCGCCGGGCATCGGCTTCGGCGAGCACGGAGACGACTACGTGCGCATCGCGCTCGTGGAGAACGAGCAGCGCATCCGCCAGGCCGCACGGAACATCCGCCGCTTCGTCGAGCAGGATCGCACGGGCCACAACGTGGTGCCGCTGGCGCGCACCGGCTCGGCCTGAGCCTCAGGCCGGATCCGGCGCGTCCGGCGGGACGAGCACCGTCACCGCTTTCGCCAGCACGCGGAAGCGCGCGGGCGTGTGCGTGATCAGCTCCCCGTCGGCGTTGATCGAGCGCGGCTTGCGCGTCGTCACGGTGAAGGCGGCGGCCGCGCGCGAGCGCACGTCCTCGAAGGCGACGTGCCGGCCGGAGCGGAACGAGCCCGCGAGCCGCAGCAGCTCCCAGGGCCGGCGCATCTCCAGGCTGTAGAGGTGGAGCGTCGCGTCGTCGATCCGCGCGTCCTCGTCCACCGTCATCCCGCCGCCGTAGTGGCGCCCGTTGCCGACGGCGATCTGGAAGGTCGAGACCCGGGCGCGCTCGCCGGCGCTCTCGATGGTGGCGCGGAACGGTCGTGCCCGTGCCAGGACCTGTACGGCGGCAATGGCATACCCGAGCTTGCCGAAGCGTCTCTTGAGGTCGCGGGTGAGCCCACGCGCGAGCTCGGCCGAGAGCCCGATCGAGGCGACGTTGAAGAATGGCCGCCCGTTCACCTCGCCGCAGTCGATCCGGCGGGTGTGGCCGGCGATGATCACGTCGGCGGCGGCGTCGAGGTCCTCGGGAATACCGAGCGTGCGGGCGAGGTCGTTGGCGGTGCCCAGCGGCAGGATGCCGAGCGGCAGCCCCGTGTCGATCAGGCCGCGGGCGGCGGCGTTCATCGTGCCGTCTCCCCCGCCGACGATGACCATCTCGACGTCGTCGCGGTGGGCGCGGATGATGTCGGAGAGCGTTTCCGGCTCGCGGCAATCCTCGAGCACCACCTCCAGGTCCTCGCGGGCGCGCAGGCGTGCGACCGCCGTCTCCATCAGCTCCGGCGCGCGGCGGCTGCCGGCGTTCACGAGGAGGAGCGCGCGCCTGGCTGCGCCGCGCGCGGGCGGGGGCGGCGGCGCGTTCGCCTCGTCCGTGGCCTGGGCCCCGGCGCCCAGCGCCTCGACCGGCTCGCTCGCCATCTCCGTCTTCTCCCGTGAACCGAACGGGAGCGGCAACCGACGAAGGTCGTGAAGGTTCCGCCGCTGGACAAAGGCGGGAGCGCGACACGCCGTCGGTCGCCAGCCCCGTGCAGGGTCGTTCTAGTACCAATCGCGGAACCGACGACTTCGTGCGATGTTAATGCATCGGTAACACTTCGTGATCGCGCCGAGGAGGCCGGCCAGTGCCGATCCTGGACCACGAATCCCACTACTCCCGCGAGGACCTCCAGGTCCTGCGCGAGGCGCTCGGGCCCCGGCAGGGTCCTCCGCGCCACGCGGACACGATGCGCGCGGCCGCCGCCGCGGCGCGCCGTCGGCGTCGGGCCGAGCGGGACGCCGCGATCAGCCGACTGCGCGACCCCGCCCGCCACTCGGTCGAGGGGTGATCGCGCCCGCCTGCGTATGTGCGCGATCGTCCGAAACCGTCAGTCCGCGAGGCTGTCGATATAGGCGGTGAGGTCGGCGATCTCCCGGTTCGTCAGCGACATGTCGGGCATGACCGGATGGGGATCGGCGAGGAAGGCCTCCAGCCCCCCGTCCCCGAGAGGGCCGCGCTCGGCGACCTCCCGGAAGCTCGCCACACCGTCCATCGCGGTCGCCTGGTCCGGCGAGACGAGGTGGCAGGACGCGCACCAGCGCTCGGCGATGGCGCGGCCCTCGGCGACGTCCCACGCGGTCGCGGGGACGCTCGTCGAGTGCCCGACGACCGCGGCCAGGACACCGAGCGCGACGGCGGGCGGGGCGAGAGCCCGAAGGCGCGAACGCATCACCATCATCCCATCCTCGTGTCTTCGGCGCCGCGGCGGTGCGCCGCGATCGATCAACGTTAGCGAAGCCGAAAAGGTTGTCGGACCAAACTCCGCGTGAACACGGATGTGCCCGGAAGCATGATCGCGACGCCGACATTCCCCGACCTCGCCGCCCTCGTCGTCGACGAGAGCCTCTACGTGCGGCGAATCCTGCGTGACATGCTCACCCGCGTGGGCATCAAGCGCGTGCTGGAGGCGCCGGACGGCGCCGAGGCGCTGGGCGTCCTGTCCGAATCGAAGCCCGATCTCGTCATCCTCGACTGGGACCTCGCCATCCTCTCGGGCGAGGAGTTCATCCGGCTCACCCGCACGCCGACCACCTCGCCCGCGCCGACGGTGCCGATCATCGTCATGATGTCGAAGCCGCGCCGCTACATCGTCGACCGCGCGGTGGGGCTCGGCGTCAACGAGATCATCGCCAAGCCCTTCTCGCCCAAGGTGCTCTGGTCGCGCCTCGACGAGGTGATCAACCGCCCTCGGCCCTACCTGCAGGTCAAGAGCCTGCTGCGCCCCGTGGCGCGCACGGTGCCGGCGCAGATCGCCCCGAAGTCCGCCGCCTGAGGTCGGCCCGGCAGTGGCCGCCCGGCCGGCCCGGTGCGCAGGCGCGGTAGATTTACGCCCTTGGCATCGAGGGGGCGCGGCGCTTACATTGAGAGCAAGTAGCCAGGCGAACCTCCCCGGAGGCGACGCCGCAAACGGATGATGGACTTGCTCGTCAATGTCGGAGATCAGCCGAAGGTCGTGGATACCGGGTCGAGCCCGGCTCTGACGCCCCTGGCAGCGGCGCCCCCGCCGACGCCGGTCCTGCCCGATGCGGCGGCGGCCTTCGCGGGGCCGCGTCGCATGCGCCCGGCCGACGGCAGCGCCTACGCCGCGCTCGACCTCGGCACCAACAATTGTCGCCTCCTCATCGCGGAGCCGTCCCGCCACGGTTTCCGCGTCGTCGACGCGTTCTCGCGAATCGTGCGGCTGGGGGAGGGGCTCGCGGCGAGCGAGCGGCTCAGCTCCCATGCCATCGATCGTACGCTCGAGGCGCTGCGCGTATGCCGGGACAAGATGGCGACGAAGGGCGTGCGCCGCGCGCGCCTCATCGCCACCGAGGCCTGCCGCTCGGCGCGCAACGGCGAGAGCTTCGTCGAGCAGGTGCAGGAGGAGGTCGGCCTCGACCTCGAGATCGTCGACCGGCGCACCGAGGCCTATCTCGCCGTCACCGGCTGCGCGGCGTTGGCCGATCCCAACGCGCATTCCGTCGTGATCTTCGACATCGGCGGCGGCTCGACCGAGATCGCCTGGCTCGACGGACGGGCGACGAGCCCGATGTCCGACCCCTGCAAGCGCATCCGCGCGTGGGATTCGCTGCCCGTGGGCGTCGTCACCGTCGCCGAGCGGCACGGCGGGGTGCACGTGACGCACGAGAGCTTCGAGCGGATGGTCGAGGAGGTACAGACCCTGCTCGAGCCCTTCCAGATCGCGGCGAGCTCGGCGAGCAACGCGCCCGGCTTCCACCTGCTCGGCACGTCCGGCACGGTGACGACGCTCGGCGGGATCTTCCTCGATCTGCCGCGCTACGACCGACGGCGGGTCGACGGGCTCTGGATGGCGGATCGCGACATCGATCGCGTCATCGACGACCTGATCGTCTCGAACTACGACGACCGCGCGACGCACCCCTGCATCGGCCGCGACCGGGCGGACCTCGTGCTCGCGGGTTGCGCGATCCTGGAGGCGATCCGCCGCGCCTTCCCCTCGCCACGCCTGCGCATCGCCGATCGCGGCCTGCGCGAGGGCATCCTGATGAACCTGATGCGCGAGGACGGGGTCTGGCGCCGCCGCCGGCGCTGAGCGGCCGGCCGCTTCGACCTCCCGCACACCGACGAGCCTAGAGCCTTGAGCGACAAGAAGAAGACCGGCGCCCCGCGCGCGATGAAGGTCCGCGTGAAGAGCGCGCGCGGACGCACGACCTCCTCGCAGCGCTGGCTGGAGCGCCAGCTCAACGACCCCTACGTCGTGCGCGCCAAGGCCGAGGGCCTGCGCTCGCGCGCCGCCTTCAAGCTCGTCGAGATCGACGAGAAGCACAAGTTCCTCAAGGCCGGCCAGCGGATCGTCGACCTCGGCGCGGCGCCGGGCGGCTGGTCTCAGGTGGCGGCACGCAAGATCGGGCTCGAGCGCTCGGACCGCGCGACGATCGTCGGCATCGATCTGTTGCCGGTCGAGCCGATGCCCGGTGCCACCTTCCTCATGCTCGACTTCCTCGAGGAGGAGGCGCCCGCGCGCCTCAAGGCGCTGCTCGGCGGCGAGGCCGACGTCGTCATGTCCGACATGGCGGCCAACGCCACCGGCCACAAGAAGACCGACCACCTGCGCATCATGGGCCTCGCCGAGGCCGGCGTGGAGTTCGCCCGCGAGGTGCTCGCGCCCGGCGGCACCTTCCTCTGCAAGGTCCTGCGCGGCGGGACCGAGCATACGCTGCTGGCCGACCTGAAACGCGACTTCGCCCAGGTGCGGCACGTGAAGCCGGCGGCGAGCCGGGCCGACTCGGCCGAGCTGTTCGTCCTGGCGACGGGGTTCCGCGGGCGTTCGCAGGGAGAGGGCCCCGCCGAGACCGACGCCGCGGCGGGCGCGTGAGCCGTCGTAGAGGTGCGCGGAGGACGCCGGACGACCCCTGTCCATCCCTGTTGGGGAAGGTGGCTCGGCGGCGAAGCCGACGAGACGGATGGGGCGCGCGGAACGCGCGTTCGGCGAAGCCGACATGCGACCATGGCGGCGGACACGGTGCTCTTCCGCTTCGCGGAAGGCCTCGCTTCGCTCCGCGCCCCATCCGTCACCGGCTTCGCCGGCGCCACCTTTCTACAGGGAAGGAGAACACGTGCACCAGGCGTCGGGCAACCGGACCTTCCGGCTGGATGTGCTGGAGACGATGCGCTGAGACCCTGTTCCTTCCCGTTCGCTACTGTATTAGTTTCGCCACACTGTTGTGTGAACGCATCAGCGCCCGTCGGCGAATCGACGGCGCAGGCCCGAGGGCGACGTGAAGGACAGGCGACGCAAGATCAATCCGGACGAGGAGATCGCCGCGACCGGGCCGGGCTGGGTCGGCCTCGTGCTCGTGGTCTCCGCCCTCGTCTCGGCGCTCGCGAGCTTCCTGATCCTGTCCGGGCTCACCCCGATCCAGCCGACCGAGGCCGTCACCCTCAACGCGCTCTTCATCAACATCGGCTTCATCCTCGCGCTCGCCTTGATGATGGCGGTCCAGGGCCGCCGGCTGCTGCGCGCGCGGCGCGCGGGGGCGGCGGGCGCGCGCCTGCACCTGCGCTTCGTCGTGCTGTTCAGCGGCATCGCGACCGTGCCGGTCGTCGTCGTCGCGGTCGTGGCCTCGATCGCGCTCGCGCGCGGGCTCGAGCCCTGGTTCTCGGGCTGGATCGACACGCTCCTGCAGAACACCGTCGAGATCGCCCACGAGTATCGCGAGCTGCAATGCCGCACGTTGGCCCGCGAGACGACGCTGATGGCGGCCGATCTCGACCGCGCCAAGGTGCTCTACGACGCCGATCCGGATCTCTTCCGCGAGTTCATGCGCTCGCGCGCCGTCTTCCTCGGCTTTCCCGTGGCGATGATGGTCGAGGCGGACGGCACGGTCGTAGAGGAGATCGTCAACGTCCCCATTCCCGGACTCGAGGTTCCCGGCCCGGCGGACCTCGCCGACGCCGAGGTCGAGGACGCGCTGTGCCTCGTGCCGCGCGAGGATTCGGTGCTTCGCTCGATTCTGAGGCTCCAGGAGCACGACGGGCGCATCCTCTTCGTCACCCGCTTCGTCGACCGCCGCGCGCTCGACTTCCCCAACGAGGCGGAAGCGGGCATGAGCTACTACCGGCTGCTCGAGCAGCTCTCGTCGGGCATCCAGGTCGCCTTCGCCTCGATGCTGGCGGTGATCACGCTCATCATCCTGCTCTCGGCGATCTGGTTCGGCCTCGGCTCCGCCGACACGCTGGTCTCGCCGATCAGGCGGCTGATCCGTGCGACGCAGCAGGTCGCTGAGGGGAACTACTACGTCCAGGTGCCGGTGCGCAGGGCCGAGGGCGACCTCGCCTTCCTCGGCCAGACCTTCAACGCCATGACATCGGAGCTGCGCCGCCAGCACGACGGGCTCACCGCGGCGAGCCACGTCATCGACCAGCGCCGGCGCTTCACGGAGGCCGTGCTCTCGGGCGTCTCGGCGGGCGTCATCGGGCTCGACGCGCACGGGGTCGTGACGATCATGAACCCCTCGGCCGAGCGCCTGTTCGGCGTCGGCGAGGCCGACGTCGTGGGGCGCCCCGCGGCGCAGGCGCTGCCCGAGCTCGCCGCCCTCGTCGAGACCGCCCGCGCCTCGCGCGCCCGGCTGACCCAGGAGCAGATCGCGATCCAGCGCGGCGGGCGCGAGCGCACGGTCGACGTGCGCGTGACCTCGGAGCAGGCACGCGGCGACGAGAAGGGCTTCGTCGTCACACTCGACGACATCACCGACCTCGTCACCGCCCAGCGCACGTCGGCCTGGGCGGACGTCGCGCGGCGCATCGCCCACGAGATCAAGAACCCGCTGACGCCGATCCAGCTCTCGGCCGAGCGCATCCGGCGCAAGTACGGCAAGGTGATCACCGAGGATCGCGCCGTCTTCGACCAGTGCACCGACACGATCGTGCGCCAGGTGGACGACATCAAGCGCATGGTCGACGAGTTCTCCTCCTTCGCGCGCATGCCCAAGCCGACTCTCGTCGGCGACGAGGACCTCTGCGACACGGTCCGCCAGGCGGTGTTCATGCTGCGCATCGCGCACCCCGACATCGCCTTCGTCGACGAGCTGCCGGAGGCGCCGATCACGGCGCGCTTCGACCGGCGGCTGGTGTCGCAGGCGGTGGGCAACATCCTCAAGAACGCGGCCGAGGCCCTCGCCGAATCGCCGGACGTGCCGAAGGGGGAGGGGCGCATCGTCGTGCGCGTGCAGCGGCCGGACGGCATCGTCGCCATCGACGTGATCGACAACGGCCGCGGCTTCCCGGTGGAGAACCGCCATCGGCTGCTCGAGCCCTACATGACCACCCGCGAGAAGGGCACCGGTCTCGGCCTGCCCATCGTCGCCAAGATCTTCGAGGAGCACGGCGGCGGCGTCGAGCTCCGCGACAACCCGGAGGGCCGTGGCGCGTGGGTGCGCCTCTGGTTCCCCGCCGACCCCGCGCCCGGCGCGGGCGCACACACGCCGAGCGCCGAGCCGGCGCAGACCTCGGGGGCGACATCGCCATGAGCGCCGACATCCTCATCGTCGACGACGAGACCGACATCCGCGACCTCGTCGCGGGAATCCTCGAGGACGAGGGCCACCGCTGCCGAACCGCGGGCTCGTCCGACGACGCGCTGGCGGCGATCGAGAGCCGCCGGCCGCACCTCGTCTTCCTCGACATCTGGCTCCAGGGCTCGCGGCTCGACGGGCTGCAGGTGCTCGAGCAGGTCAAGGCGAGCCATCCCGAATTGCCGATCGTGATGATTTCGGGCCACGGCAACATCGAGACCGCCGTCTCGGCGATCAAGCTCGGGGCCTACGACTTCATCGAGAAGCCGTTCAAGGCCGATCGCCTCGTGCTCGTCGCCGAGCGGGCGCTGGAGGCCTCGCGGCTCAAGCGCGAGGTGCGCGAGCTCAAGGCCCGCTCCGCCCAGGCGAGCCGGATCTGCGGCAAGTCGCCGGTCATGAACCAGCTGCGCCAGACGGTGGAGCGGGTCGCGCCGACGAACGCGCGCGTGCTCGTCACAGGCGCGCCGGGCTCCGGCAAGGAGCTCGTGGCACGCACGCTGCACGGCCTCTCGACGCGCGCCAACGGCCCCTTCGTGGTGATCAACGCGGCGACGATCACGCCCGACACGATGGAGGCCGAGCTCTTCGGCATCGAATCGGGGGAGGCGCGCGAGCGCCGCGTCGGCGCGCTGGAGGAGGCGCACGGCGGGACGCTCTACATCGACGAGATCGCCGACTTCCCCAAGGAGACCCAGGCGCGCATCCTGCGCGTCCTCGTCGAGCAGAACTTCCAGCGCGTGGGCGGCTCGACGCGCGTGCACGTGGACGTGCGCATCGTCTCATCCTCGAGCCGCGACCTCGCGGCCGAGATCTCGGCCGGGCGCCTGCGCGAGGACCTGTTCCACCGCCTCTCCGTCGTCCCGATCCGGGTGCCCTCGCTCGCCGAGCGGCGGGAGGACGTGCCGGAGCTGATCGGGTTCTTCATGGAGCAGATCTCCCGCGCCACCGGCCTCGCGCCCCGGCGGATCGGCCACGACGCGCTCGCCGTGCTCCAGTCTCACGACTGGCCGGGCAACGTGCGCCAGCTGCGCAACAACGTCGAGCGGCTGATGATTCTCGCCGCCGGCGACGCCGAGACGGAGATCTCGGCGGACATGCTCCCCGCGGAGGTCGGCGCGCTCGTGCCGGCGACGCCGAGCGGGGCGGGGGGCGAGAAGCTGATGAGCCTGCCGCTGCGGGAGGCGCGCGAGATCTTCGAGCGCGAGTACCTGATGGCGCAGATCGCCCGATTCTCCGGCAACATCTCACGCACGGCGGAGTTCATCGGCATGGAGCGCTCGGCGCTCCATCGAAAGCTGAAGTCGCTGGGCGTGCACGCCTGAGGCGACGCACGCGTCATCGGGGTTATACGTGCGAAAAAGCGCGTACGAACCTTCGAGGGGCTTGCCTTGAGCCGACCTCCCATCTGTAATGGGCGGTGCCGGTTCAGGGCCGCCGATCAAGCGGCCGATCTAAGCTCCATGGCTCCTGGCCTCCAAGACCGGCGGCGGCAGGGTGGCGAGGCAAACTCATGGCGGGCGAGCGCGCGCAGAATCTCCAGGATACGTTCCTCAACCACGTGCGGAAGAACAAGGTCCCCTTGACCATCTTCCTCGTGAACGGCGTGAAGCTCCAAGGCGTTGTGACATGGTTCGACAATTTCTGCGTCCTGCTGCGCCGCGACGGTCATTCACAGCTCGTCTACAAGCACGCGATCTCCACGATCATGCCGGGTCAGCCGATCCAGCTGTTCGAGCAGGCCGACGAGGGCGCCGAGAAGGGCTGACGAGAGAGGCTGATTGGTGAGCGAGGCGAACCCGCCCGTCGAGGAACGGCTCCGGCGTCTCGCCGAGCCCGAGAAGGAGGTCGCCTCGGGGACGCCGACGCTCGTCGTCGGTCCGTACCTGACGCGACGCCGCTCGGGCGGCGAGGCTGACGGTCCGCCGCCCAACCCTCGCGCCTTCGAATCGCGCCTGGAGGAGGCCGTCGGCCTCGCCGGCGCCATCGACCTGCGCGTCGTGGAGGCGATCGTCACGCAGCTCTCGGCGCCGCGCCCGGCGACCTATCTCGGCAAGGGCAAGGTGGAGGAGCTCAAGGGCATCGTGACCGCGCACGAGATCCGTCTCGTGGTGATGGACTGCGCCCTCTCGCCCGTGCAGCAGCGCAATCTCGAGAAGGAATGGGGCGCCAAGGTCATCGACCGCACGGGGCTGATCCTCGAGATCTTCGGGCGCCGTGCGCGCACGAAGGAGGGCGCGCTCCAGGTCGAGCTCGCGCACCTGAACTACCAGAAGAGCCGGCTCGTGCGCTCCTGGACCCACCTCGAGCGCCAGAGGGGCGGCTACGGCTTCCTCGGCGGCCCGGGCGAGACCCAGATCGAGGCGGACCGCCGCCAGATCCAGGAGCGCATGACGCGTATCGAGCGCGACCTCGAGACGGTGACGCGCACCCGCGCGCTCCACCGCACCTCGCGTCGGCGCGTGCCGTACCCGATCATCGCGCTGGTCGGCTACACCAACGCCGGCAAGTCGACGCTCTTCAACCGCATGACGCGGGCGGAGGTGATGGCGGAGAACATGCTCTTCGCCACCCTCGACCCGACCTCGCGGGCGATCGCGCTGCCGCACGGCGAGAAGGCGATCCTGTCGGACACGGTGGGCTTCATCTCCGACCTGCCGACGATGCTCGTCGCCGCCTTCCGGGCGACGCTGGAGGACGTGATCGAGGCCGACGTGCTGCTCCACGTGCGCGACGTCTCGCACGGCGAGACGCTGGCTCAGGCGGAGGACGTGCGCCAGGTCCTGCGCGACCTCGACATCGACCCGGAGGATCGCGGGCGGATCATCGAGGTCTGGAACAAGGCCGACCTGATCGACGCCGACGAGCGCGCGCGGCTCGAGGCCGTCATCGCCCGCATGGATCCGCACGAGCGCCCCGCGCTCGTCTCCGCGGTGACGGGGGAGGGGATCGAGGAACTGCTGCGCGTCGTCGAGGACCGCATCGCCCGCGACCGCCCGACCTACGCCGTGACGCTCGATCCCGGCGACGGCGCGGGCATCAACTGGCTCTACGAGCAGGCCGAGATCTTCGCGCGGCGCGACGGCGAGGAGGGGGTCGACTTCGTCGTGCGCATCGCCTCCGAGAAGGAGCCGCGCTTCCTCCAGCGCTTCCCCAAGGCGCGCCGCGCCGCGGCGGCTTAACCGATCCTTCACCATCGCCGCCGACGATCGCGCCATGGTCGTCAAGAAACGCCTCCGCGCCGTCCTGATTCCGCTCGCGCTCTACGGGGTGTCCGGGCTGGCGGTCGGCTATTTCGTGCACCATGCCCAATCGGGCCAGCGCGGGCTCGACGCCAAGCGCGAGCTCCAGGTCGAGCGCGAGCGCATCGCCGCGACTCTGGACGCGCTCGCCCGCGAGCGGGCCGATTGGCAGCACCGCATCGCCCTCGTGCGCGCCGAGCAGATCGACCGCGACCTGCTGGAGGAGCAGGCGCGGCTGATGCTCGGGCGCGTCCACGCCAACGACGTCGTGATCATGCTGGGACCGGCCGCGGACGTCCCGCCGGAGCGCGGCGAAACTTCGATCAACTGAAAACCAGTTGATTTATAAAATTCCTTGATTCCGAGGCACATGGGACGAGCCTACCGCGTTTGCGAAGGGGCGTTTGCGCTCTCGCTTTCCAACTTTAGTTGGGCTAAGACATCACGCGAGGAAAACGTCTCGGAGGTGTGCATGGCCACGGCTGCACGTCGGACGCAGGGCGCGTCCGCATCCAGCAAGTCCGCTTCCGCCAAGTCGGCTGCGACCAAGTCCCCGGCGAAGGGGCGCGCGGCGAAGGGCTCGGCGACCAACGCTCCCACCCTCGGCAAGGAGGAGGAGCTACACGCCTATCGCGAGATGCTGCTGATCCGCCGCTTCGAGGAGAAGGCGGGCCAGATGTACGGCATGGGCCTGATCGGCGGCTTCTGCCACCTCTACATCGGCCAGGAGGCCGTGGTGGTGGGCATGCAGATGGCGTCGACGGACGGTGACCAGGTCATCACCGGCTACCGCGACCACGGCCACATGCTGGTCACGGGCATGGATCCCAAGGGGGTGCTCG
Source organism: Salinarimonas sp. NSM (assembly GCF_052380005.1). NCBI lineage: Bacteria > Pseudomonadati > Pseudomonadota > Alphaproteobacteria > Hyphomicrobiales > Salinarimonadaceae > Salinarimonas > Salinarimonas sp. NSM. The sequence continues at coordinate 2,995 of NZ_JBQTCJ010000069.1, read as the reverse complement.
CCGAGCTCACGGGCCGCCGCGGCGGCTACTCGAAGGGCAAGGGCGGCTCCATGCACATGTTCTCCAAGGAGAAGAACTTCTACGGAGGGCACGGCATCGTGGGCGCCCAGGTGCCGCTCGGCACGGGCATCGCCTTCGCCAACCGCTACCGCGGCGAGGACCGCGTCAGCATGGTCTATTTCGGCGACGGCGCGGCCAACCAGGGCCAGGTCTACGAGAGCTTCAACATGGCGGCGCTCTGGAAGCTGCCCGTCGTCTACGTGATCGAGAACAACCGCTACGCCATGGGCACGTCCGTGACGCGCTCGGCGGCGCAGTCGGACTTCTCCAAGCGCGGGCTCTCCTTCGGCATCCCCGGCGAGCAGGTCGACGGGATGGACATCCGCGCGGTGAAGGCCGCGGGCGCGCGCGCCATCGAGCACGCCCGTTCCGGCGAGGGGCCCTACATCCTCGAGATGCTCACCTACCGCTATCGGGGGCACTCGATGTCGGACCCCGCCAAGTACCGCACCAAGGACGAGGTCTCGCGCATGCGCGAGGAGCACGACCCGATCGAGCAGGTGCGCCGACGCCTGATCGGCGAGTTCGGCGTGCCGGAGGACGAGCTCAAGGGCATCGACGGGCAGATCCGTAAGATCGTCAACGAGGCGGCGGACTTCGCGACCAGCGATCCGGAGCCCGACGCGTCCGAGCTCTATACCGACATCCTCCACTGATCTCCCTCCCTCCGGCAGCGCGCCCCCGTCCGGCGGGGCGCGCGCCTGCCGTCGACCGAAGAGCGCAGGTCCATGCCCATCGACGTCCTGATGCCCGCCCTCTCCCCGACCATGGAGCAGGGGAAGCTCGCCAAGTGGCTGAAGAAGGAAGGCGACACGGTGAAATCCGGCGACATCCTCGCCGAGATCGAGACCGACAAGGCGACCATGGAGGTCGAGGCGGTGGACGAAGGCGTCCTCGCCAAGATCCTGGTCGCGGAAGACACCGACAACGTCGCGGTCAACACGCCCATCGCGATCATCGCCGAGGAGGGCGAGGACGTGTCGGCGGCCGCCTCCTCGGGCGGGTCGGCGCCCGCGCCGTCCCCGGCGCCTGAGTCCGCCGGCGGCGCGCCGGCGCAGATGGCGGCCGAGGGCATGGCGGCCCAGCCCGCCGGCGCCGGCCCGACCGAGGCGACCGCCCCGGTCGCCCGCCCTGCCGCGCCCGCCGTGATGCGCCCGGAGGGCGTCTACGACGCGACGCAGGAGATCCCCGCCGGTACCGAGATGGTCAACACTACGGTGCGCGAGGCCCTGCGCGATGCCATGGCCGAGGAGATGCGCCGCGACGAGAGCGTCTTCGTCATGGGCGAGGAGGTGGCCGAGTACCAGGGCGCCTACAAGGTCACCCAGGGCCTGCTGCAGGAGTTCGGCGGGCGCCGGGTGATCGACACGCCGATCACCGAGCACGGCTTCGCCGGCCTCGGGGTCGGGGCGTCCTTCGCCGGGCTGCGGCCGATCGTCGAGTTCATGACCTTCAACTTCGCCATGCAGGCGATCGACCAGATCATCAACTCGGCGGCGAAGACCCTCTACATGTCCGGCGGCCAGCTCGGCGCGCCGATCGTCTTCCGCGGCCCCAACGGCGCCGCCGCCCGCGTCGCCGCCCAGCACAGCCACGACTACGCCGCCTGGTACTCGAACGTGCCCGGCCTCAAGGTCGTGATGCCCTACACCGCGGCGGACGCGAAGGGGCTCCTCAAGAGCGCCATCCGCGACCCCAACCCGGTGATATTCCTCGAGAACGAGATCCTCTACGGCCAGTCCTTCCCGGTGCCGAAGCTCGACGACTTCACGGTCCCGATCGGCAAGGCCAAGGTCCACCGCCAGGGAACGGACTGCACCATCGTGTCCTTCGGCATCGGCATGACCTACGCGCTCAAGGCCGCGCACGAGCTGGAAGGCGAGGGCATCTCCTGCGAGGTCGTCGACCTGCGCACCATCCGACCGATGGATTCGGAGACGGTGGTCGCCTCGGTGATGAAGACCGGGCGCTGCGTGTGCGTCGAGGAGGGTTTCCCGCAGTCGGGCGTCTCCGCCGAGATCGCGATGCGCGTCCAGGCGGACGCCTTCGACTATCTCGACGCGCCGGTCGCCCGCGTCACCGGCAAGGACGTGCCGATGCCGTACGCGGCCAACCTCGAGAAGCTCGCGCTGCCGTCGGTGGCGGAGGTGGTGCAGGCGGTCAAGGCCGTCTGCTACCGCTGAGCGGGGAGGGCGCTCATGGCCGGTGACGACGACACCCCGCTCTTCCACGAGCTCGAGCCGCCGCCGGACGTCCGCGAGAAGGGCGGTCACGAGGTGCTGCGCGCGAGCGTCGTCGAGGGCGCGGTGTCCCTCACCCTGCGGCGCTCCTTCGACGATCCCTACACCTGGGGCGTGCTCCTGGTCGATCTCGCGCGCCAGGTGGCGCACGTCTACGCCGCCGAGACCGGCATGAGCGCCGAGGAGGCCTTCGCGCACATCCGCGAGGGCATCGACCAGGAGCTCGCCGATCCCTCCGATCCCGGCTCGCCCCGCGCCGTGAACTGACCATTCCCGTTCAAGCTCAGGATCCTGCGACGATGCCCATCAACATCCTGATGCCCGCCCTGTCCCCCACGATGGAGAAGGGCAACCTCGCCAAGTGGCTCAAGAAGGAAGGCGACACGGTCAAATCCGGTGACATCCTCGCCGAGATCGAGACCGACAAGGCGACGATGGAAGTCGAGGCCGTCGACGAGGGCGTGCTCGCGAGGATCGTGGTCCCCGAAGGCACGGCGGACGTGCCGGTGAACGACGTCATCGGGGTCATCGCCGAGGAGGGCGAGGACCCCAAGAGCGTCCAGGCTCCGGCAGCCGGCGGCGCGCCGGCGGCTCCCGAGCCGAAGCCCGCATCGAAGGACGAGCCCGCGCCCGCGGCCCCGCAGGCGAACACCACGACGGCCGGCGGCGGGGAAGCGGGGCACCTGTCCCACGCC
>NZ_JBQTCJ010000068.1:0-23901 GCF_052380005.1 Salinarimonas sp. NSM | reverse complement strand
CTCGTCAGGCTCATAACCTGAAGGTCGCAGGTTCAAATCCTGCCCCCGCAACCAAGTCGACACGACCCCGAAGCCCCGCGAGCCTCACGCCCGCGGGGCTTCGCGCGTTCGCGGACCCGGACGCCTCCGCTCCCGTCGAGCTGAACCAACATTGCGGCCGATCGCTCCGATGCCGACGAGGACCCGACTCTCGACGAGGACCCGACTCTCGACGCAAACGACGCCCGCGAGGCACGGCCGGAGGCTCGCCCGCGGCGCTGGCGCGCCGTCTCTCCCCCTCGTCATCGGGCCGGGCCGACGGATCCGGCACACCTGTTCCGCCGAGCGCACGCACGCTAAGCGCGCGGCGGACATCGGTGCCGCCGACCGCCTTGACGCCCGGCGCGCCGCGGGTCACACGGGTCGCAAGTCCTGGGCATCCGGCCCTGCAGGAGAGCGCCATGGAGCACCGCGCCGAAGAGCACAGCGCCACCGCGATCGCCCGTGCCGACGCCGTCACGATCACGCCGCCCCGGCGCCCTCTGGTCGGGCGGGTGACGCCGCCGGGCTCGAAGTCGATCACCAACCGGGCTCTTCTGCTCGCGGGTCTCGCCCGCGGCGAGAGCGTGCTCACGGGCGCGCTCGCCAGCGACGACACCGGCCACATGGCAGAGGCCCTGCGGCGCATGGGCGTCCCCGTGCGCCAGGACGAGGACGCGAACGGCGCGACGACCTTCGTCGTCTCAGGCGCCGGCCGACTGGCGGCGCCGGACCGGCCGCTGTTCCTCGGCAACGCCGGTACGGCGATGCGCTTCCTCACCGCGGCGGCGGCGCTCGTCGAAGGCGTGGTCGTGCTCGACGGGGACGCGCACATGCGCAGACGCCCGATCGGGCCGCTCACCGCAGCGCTCGGCGCGCTCGGCGTCGCGGCGCGCGACACCGCGGGGTGCCCGCCGGTGACGGTACACGGGCGAGGCGGCTTCCCCGCCGACGGCGTGACCATCGATGCCGGCCTCTCGAGCCAGTACGTCTCGGCGTTGCTCATGGCGGCCGCCTGCGGCGACCGGCCCGTGACGGTGGCGCTGTCGGGCGCCGAGATCGGCGCGCGCGGCTACGTCGACCTGACGCTCGCCGCGATGCGGGCCTTCGGTGCCGATGTCGTGCAGGAGGATGCCGGCCGCTGGCGCGTCTCTCCCACGGGCTACCGCGCCTGCGCCTACCGGGTGGAGCCCGACGCATCCGCCGCGACCTACCTGTGGGCGGCCGAGCAGCTCACGGGCGGCGCGATCGACCTCGGCGTCGCGCCGGCGGACATGACGCAGCCGGACGCCGCCGCACACGGCGTGATCGCCCGCTTCCCCAACCTGCCGGAGACGATCGACGGCTCCCAGATGCAGGACGCAGTTCCCACGCTCGCCGCGCTCGCCGCCTTCAACGAGACGCCGGTGCGCTTCGTCGGCATCGCGAACCTGCGTGTCAAGGAGTGCGACCGCGTCCATGCCATGGCGACCGAGCTCGACCGCGTGCGGCCGGGCCTCGCACGGGAGGAGGGCGACGATCTCGTCGTCGTCGGCGATCCGGATCTCGCCGCGACCGCGCGGCCGGCGCGCATCGAGACCTATGCCGACCACCGCATCGCCATGAGCATGGCCCTCGTCGGGCTGCGCGTGCCGGGCGTCACCATCCTCGATCCCGGCTGCACGGCGAAGACCTACCCCCGCTTCTGGGACGACCTCGCCGGGCTCGGCGTCTCGCTGCGGCCCGATTGACGCCGCCGGAGAGCGAAGGCGACCCCTTAGACTTTCGGCTAGGGCGGCCGCTGCGGAATGCGCCTTGAATCCCATGCATGGCTGAGGCTATCGTGGCGCACGTCCGGCCCTCGGGGGGTCGGCCGGGACCAATGCGCGCGCCCGAACGCCACAAGAGCAGCCGCCGGCCGTCGGCGGCGGCGACGCGCATCCACGAATGGGAGAACGCCTTCATGACGAAGATAGCCGGACTGCGCACGACCGCGCTCGTCACCACGCTCGCCGCGACCGCGCTGGTCGCCGCCCCGCGCGACGCCGCCGCGGAATTCGACAGCGTCCGCTGGCAGATCCCGATGTCCTTCGCCTCGACGCTGACGGCGCTCGGCGACACGATGCCGTGGGTGTCCGAGGCCGTGGCCGCGGTGTCCGGCGGCGAGGTGACGCTGCAGGTCATGGAGCCGGGCACCCTGATCCCGCCGCTGGCGATCTTCGAGAACGCCTCGCTCGGCAACATCGATGCCGGCTATTCCTGGATGGGCTACGAGCGCGGCCAGGTGCCGGCCTCGGCCCTGTTCGGCGCCACGCCCTTCGGCCTCGACAGCCCCGGATTCATCGCCTGGATGTACTTCGGCGAGGGCGACCAGCTGCTGAAGGAGACCTTCGAGCCCCATGGCGTCTACCCGATCCTGTGCGGCTCGATCAGCCCCGAGGCGTCCGGCTGGTTCCGCAACGAGATCACGAACGTGTCCGACCTGCAGGGCCTGAAGTTCCGCGCCGCCGGCGTGGGCGGCGAGATCATGCAGGAGCTGCAGATGTCGGTGACGCTGCTGCCCGGCGGCGAGCTCTACCAGGCGCTCGAGACCGGCGTGCTCGACGCGACCGAGTTCTCGCTTCCCACCGTCGACGAGCAGCTCGGCTTCTTCCAGGTGGCGAAGTACTACTACCTGCCCGGCTGGCATCAGCCTTCGACGAACCAGTTCCTCTACGTGAACCTGGATGCGTGGAACGAGCTCAACGACCAGACCAAGGCCCTCATCGAGACGACCTGCACCGCCGGCGTGACGATGGCCATGGCCAAGGCCGAGGCTCTGCAGGGCGCGGTGCTGTCGCGCTTCCAGGAGCAGGGCGTGAACCTCGTCGTCTGGTCGGACGACTTCCTCGACACGTTCTGGGACGCCACGCAGACGGTGATGGCGCGCCTCTCGGAGCAGGATGCGCAGTTCGGGAAGGTGCACGACTCGATGCGCGCCTTCCAGCGCGAGCACGCCGAGTGGTACGCCAAGGGCTACCTCCCGCGCGACTGGGCCTACAACAACATCGTCCAGGACCAGTGATCGCATCCGCGACCTGAACGAAAGGTCCGCTCCGTGGCCAATCTCCACGTGACGCCCGGGGGGGCGGCGGCCGAAGCCGCCGCCTTCTCCCTGCCCGAGACGGCGATCTCCCGCCCCCTCGACGCGATCGTACGCGTCGTAGGGGAAGCGTTCTCGTGGATCTGGGCGATCCTGATCGTGCTCATCGTCGGCAACGTCGTGCTGCGCTACGCGATCGGCACGAACTTCGTCGCGCTCGAGGAGCTGCAATGGCACCTCTACGCGATCGGCTTCATGATGGGGCTGTCCTACACGTTGCTCATGGACGGGCACGTGCGGGTCGACGTGATCGCCGAACGGTGGTCGCACCGGCGGCGCGCCTGGGTCGAGCTCCTCGGGCTCCTGCTGTTCGTCGGCCCGTTCATCTACGTGGTGGTCGCCTACGGACTCCCCTTCGTCGAGCGTTCCTGGAACCTGAACGAGACCTCTCCGGCGCCGGGCGGCCTTCCCGCGCGCTGGTTCATCAAGTCCTTCATCATCACGGCGTTCGCCTTCCTGGGCCTCGCCGCGTTCTCGCGGCTCACGCGGGTGACGGCCTTCCTCTTCGGCGCGCCGCGGCCGATCGGCGGGACCCGCGCGACCGAGACCTGACCCATCACACTGGCGGGGGCCCAGCGGCCCCGGAGGACGCAGGGCGTGCTCGAGACCTACGAGTTCCTGGTCATCGCGATGTTGGGTTCCTTCATCGCCTTGATCTTCACCGGCTTTCCGATCGCGTGGCTGCTCGGCGGCATCTCCGTCATCTTCGCCGTCCTGGCGATCCTGCTCAACGATCACCTCGGCATCGACACGTTCAACCTGCGCAGCGATCGCGTGTTCGCCTTCTTCGCGCAGCGCATCTACGCGCAGATGGCGAACTGGGTCCTCGTCGCCTTGCCGATGTTCATCTTCATGGGGCTGATGCTCGAGCGCTCCGGCGTCGCCGACAAGCTGATGACGAACTTCGTCAAGCTGTTCGGCCGCTTCCGGGGCGGGCTCGCCGTCGGCGTGATCCTGATCGGCATCCTTCTCGCCGCCTCCACGGGCATCGTCGGCGCCTCGGTGACGCTCCTCGCGATGCTGGCCATGCCGGTGATGCTGGCGCAGAACTACTCGAAGTCCCTCGCATCCGGGGTGATCGCCTCGGCCGGCACGCTCGGCATCCTGATCCCGCCCTCCGTCATGCTCATCCTCATGGCCGACCAGCTGTCGCTGTCGGTGGGCGAGCTGTTCATGGGCGCGCTGATTCCCGGGGTTCTGCTCGGCGTCGCCTACATCGTCTACGTCATCATCGCGGCGCAGATCTTCCCGAAGCTCGCGCCGGCGCCGAAAGGGCTCGAGCCCGTCAGCGCGAAGCTGATCGTCGACACGCTGCTCGCAGTGGTGCCCCCGATCCTGCTGATCCTCGCGGTGCTCGGCTCCATCTTCTTCGGCATCGCGACGCCCACGGAGGCGTCGGGCGTCGGCGCGGCGGGCGCGACGCTGCTCGCCATCGCCAACCGGCGCTTCTCCTACGCGGTGCTGCGGGACGTCTGCTACAAGACCACGCTGACGACGGCCTTCATCTTCGGCATCTTCCTCGGGGCGACCGCCTTCGCCGTGGTGCTGCGCCAGCTCGGTGGCGACGAGTTCATCGCCCACATGCTCAACTCGATCCCGCTGCCCGCCGGCGGAATCGTGCTCGTGATCCTGTTCATCGCCTTCCTCGCCGGCTTCTTCCTCGACTGGCTGGAGATCACGCTGATCCTGCTGCCGCTCGTCGGGCCGGTCGTCGTGGGGCTCGGCTTCGAGCTCACCTGGTTCGTGGTCCTCTTCGCGGTGACGCTGCAGACGTCGTTCCTGACGCCGCCGGTCGGTTTCTCGCTGTTCTACCTCAAGGGCGTGGTGCCCCCCGAGGTGAAGACGACGGACATCTACACGGGTGTCGTCCCGTTCGTGGCGATCCAGGTGCTCGTCGTGGCGACCGTGTTCGGCTTCGAGGAGCTCGTGCTGTGGCTGCCCGCGCAGATGTACGGCGGCTGAGGCGCGCGCATCGCGCCATCGCGATTGGCCGTTGACCTGGGGGAATATCCGTATCATACGGCCTACGCATGCGGGCGTGCGCGAATGCGCAGGCCCGCCGCCCGCGCGAGGCGCGCCGCCGACCGGCCGCGGGCGTTCGGGAACAACGTGGAGGACGCGCGACAACGCGCGCCGCCGGGGTGGGAGGAGCCGAGTGCAGATCGTCGCGTGGGTGATGCGCGCCTTCAGCGGTGTGAACCGCGTGGTGGGCAACGTCTTCTCCTGGCTCGCCCTGGCCATCGTCGTCGTCTGCTTCACGGTCGTGCTGCAGCGCTACGTGCTGTCGACGACGCAGGTGTGGATGCAGGACCTCTACGTCTGGCTGAATGGTGCCATGTTCACCGCGGTCGCCGGCTTCGCGCTCCTGCGCGACGATCACGTGCGCGTGGACATCTTCTACCGCCCTGCGACCGTGCGCCGGAAGGCGCTGATCGACCTGATCGGCGTCGTGATCTTCATTCTCCCCTATTGCTGGGTGATGTACGCCTACGGCATGCCCTGGATCGAGCGTTCCTGGCGCCTCACCGAGGGGTCGCCGAACGTCGGCGGCATGCCGGGCTACTTCGTTCTCAAGAGCTTCATCCTCGTATTCGCCGCGCTGATCCTGCTCCAGGGCATCGCCATGATCTCGCGCAGTATCCTGATCCTGGGCGGGCGCGAGGATCTCGTCCCCGAGGACCTCCGCTACGGTCACGGCAAGGAGTAAGCCGGCATGGATCCCGTCCTCATCGGCGAGATTCTCGCCGGCTCGATGTTCTTCGGCATCATCGGCCTGCTGATGCTCGGCTTCCCCGTCGCCTTCACGCTGGCGGGCGTGTCGCTGATCTTCGGCCTCGTGGGCATGTGGCTCGGCGTGTTCGACCCGTCGAACTACGCGGCGCTGCCGTCGCGCTACATCGGCTTCATGACGAACGAGGTGCTCGTCGCGGTGCCCTTGTTCATCTTCATGGGGGTGATGCTCGAGCGCTCGGGCATCGCCGAGCAGCTGCTCCTGACGATGGGCAAGCTGTTCGGCAGCCTGCGCGGCGGGCTCGGCATCTCGGTCGTCGTGGTGGGCGCGCTTCTCGCCGCATCGACGGGCGTCGTCGGCGCCACCGTCGTGACGATGGGGCTGATCTCGCTCCCGGCCATGCTGCGCGCGGGCTACGACCCGCGGCTCGCCTGCGGCGTGATCTGCGCGTCGGGCACGCTCGGGCAGATCATCCCGCCCTCGACCGTGCTCATCTTCATGGGCGACATGCTGTCGGGCATCAACGCCCAGGTGCAGATGGCGAAGGGCAACTTCGCGCCGGCGCCGGTCTCGGTGGGCGATCTCTTCGCAGGCGCCTTCTTCCCCGGCCTGATGCTGGTCGGCCTCTATCTCACCTGGATGGTGATCAAGGCTGCGGTGTCGCCCAAGAGCTGCCCGGCGATGCCCGTGCCGCCCGAGGAGCGCCGACACCTTCCGCGCGAGGTCGTCACCGCCCTGGTGCCGCCGCTCCTGCTGATCATCGCCGTGCTCGGCTCGATCCTCGGGGGCATCGCCACGCCGACGGAGGCCGCCTCGGTGGGCGCGGTCGGCGCCTCGCTGCTCGCGGCCCTGCGCTGGAAGCTGAGCCCCCGCACGCTGAAGGAGGTGGTGGTCTCGACCGCGACCATCACCTCGATGATCTTCATCATCCTGTTCGGCGCCTCCGTCTTCTCGATCGTCTTCCGCCTGATGGGCGGCGACGCGCTGGTGCACGACCTCCTGTCGGGCCTGCCCGGCGGCGTCTTCGGCGCGGTCGTCGCGGTGATGGCGATGATGTTCGTGCTGGGCTTCATCCTCGACACGTTCGAGATCATCTTCATCGTCCTGCCGATCACGGCGCCGGTCCTGCTCGGGCTCGACGTCAGCCCGGTCTGGCTCGGCGTGATCGTCGGCATGAACCTGCAGACCTCGTTCCTGACCCCGCCCTTCGGCTTCGCGCTGTTCTACCTGCGCGGCGTCGCGCCCTCGAAGGTGACCACGGGGATGATCTACCAGGGCGTGATCCCCTTCGTGATCCTGCAGGTGATCGCGATCGCGCTGCTCTTCGTCTTCCCGCAGATCGCGACCTGGCTGCCGAGCGTTCTCTACGGCTGAGCGCGGCCCGTCCGCACCCGCGCGGTGCCGATGGGTGCGGACGGGCCCGCGACACGAGCTCGACGTCACGACCAGACCCCGGCGCCGCGCGGCGCCGGGGTCTGGTCGTCTTCAGCGTCGTGCTGGCCTTCAGCGACGAAGGGGAGGAGGTGGCCGGCCGGAAGCGGTCATGAGGAGGCCATTATCCGCTTCCGAGCCGGCCGTGCCCTGCGAAAACCCAGGAGATGCGGCGGACCTGGACATCGAGGGCGTCTCGTTGGCGGGTGGCCGCTGGGCGGTCCCGCCGTCGAGGTGCACCCTACAGGAACGACCATGCGGCGCAACTGGAGTCGCGCCGCCGCACCGATTCATTCTTCGTAAAGGTTAAGACGCGTGCCACCGTGCCCCGGCGGGCGCCGGAGGCGGCCTCAGGCCGCAGCCGCGACGACGCGATTGCGGCCTTCCTCCTTCGCCCGGTAGAGGGCGACGTCGGCGCGCTTGAGGATGTCGGCGGGGCCGCGATCGTCGAGCGTTCGCGCGGCGACGCCGATCGAGACGGTGACCGGGATGGCGCGTGTTCCCTGATGGATGCCGAAGGGCTCGGATTCGATGCGCTCGCAGATGCGCTGCGCCACCGCCCGCGCGCCCTCGAGGCCGGTGTCGGGCACCACGACGACGATCTCCTCGCCGCCGAAGCGGGCGACGACGTCGATGCCGCGGGTGAGCGAGCGGATGCGGTTTGCGAACTCCCGCAGCACCTCGTCGCCGGCGTCGTGGCCGAACGTGTCGTTGACGGACTTGAAGCGGTCGATGTCGAGCAGGAGCAGCGACAGCGGGCGGGCCCGCAGGCTCGCCTCGTCGAACAATGCGGCGAGGTGGCTGTCGAGATAACGACGATTGTGCAGGCCTGTGAGCGCGTCGGTGACCGCGAGCTCGAGGGAGACCTGCACGCTCTCGCGCAGCCGCTCGGCGAAGCGCTTGCGGCGAACCTGGGTGCGCACGCGCGCGACGAGCTCGTTGCGGTCGACCGGGCGGGTGAGGAAGTCGTGCACGCCGATGTCGAGGCCGCGCAGGATGCGCCCGCGGTCCTCGGCCTCGGCGATCATCAGCACGGCGAGGTCGCGGGTGCGCTCGAGCGAGCGCAGCTGCGAGCACAGCCGCAGGCCGTCGAACTCCTGCAGGTCGAGGGAGACGAGCACCGTGTCGTATGCGCCCTCGGCGGCCCGGATCAGGGCCTGGTGCGGATCGGGCTCGACGTCGACCCGGTGCAGCTGGGAGAGCGTCGCCGCCAGCCGCTCGTGCGAGGAGCGGCGGTCGTCGACGATGAGGATCTTGGCGTTCTGACCGTCCTCCGCGGCGGCGGCGGCGAGCGGGTCGCCCACGAGACCGTACTCGCGCGAGGCCATGGCGCGGGTGCGCAGCTCGTCCGTCACGGACTTCAGCCGCACCAGCGAGCGCACACGGGCGAACAGCGAGGCGTCGTCGACGGGCTTCGTCAGGAAGTCGTCGGCGCCGGCGTCGAGGCCCTTGAGGCGGTCGCTCGGCTGGTCGAGCGCGGTGACCATCACCACCGGCAGGTGCGCCGTCGTCGGGGCGTTCTTCAGCCGCCGGCAGACCTCGAACCCGTCCATGCCTGGCATCATCACGTCGAGCAGGACGATGTCGCACTGGCCCTGCTCGCAGATCGCCAGCGCATCGGGGCCGTTCATGGCGGTGACGACGTCGAAGTACTCGGCCGAGAGCTTGGCCTCGAGCAGCTTCACGTTGGGAAAGATGTCGTCGACGACGAGGACTCGGGCTGTCATCGCAGGCTACTCCCTCACGCGTCGCCGACATAGGTGCGGACGGTCTCCAGGAACTTGGCGACCGAGATCGGCTTCGACAGGTAGGCCTCGCAGCCGCCCTCGCGGATGCGCTCCTCGTCGCCCTTCATGGCGAAGGCGGTGACGGCGACGACGGGGATCGCCTTGAGGTCGTCGTCTTCCTTGAGCCACTTCGTCACCTCGAGGCCGGAGACCTCGGGGAGCTGGATGTCCATGAGGATCAGGTCGGGGCGGTGGGAGCGGGCGAGCTCCATCGCCTCGAACCCGCTCGCGGTCTTGAGGGTCGCGAAGCCGTGCGCCTCGAGCAGGTCGTTGAAGAGCTTCATGTTGAGCTCGTTGTCCTCGACGATGAGCACGGTCTTCTTCATACCGGACCTCGGGTGGCGTGCGCGGGGCGATCACGCCCAAGGCTCGCGTTTGCTCGGATGATGCCTTGTACCGTACACCTATTGACGAATGGTCAAATCGGAAGCCGAGCCGGTGAGCACCGAACGCCGCCCAGCAATCATGAACGCCGCCCGCGCGGAGGAGATCGCCGTCTCCGCCCTGGGGCTGATCGCCGCCGACGAGGAGCGCCTGGAGCGCTTCCTCGCGCTCACCGGGCTCGATCCCGCCGGCCTGCGGGCGGCGGCGGCCGAGCCCGGTTTCTTCGCCGCGATCCTCGACCACGTCGTGGCCGAGGACGCGCTGCTGCTCGCGGTCGCTCAGGCCGCGGGCGAGAGCCCCGAGACGGTGCTGCGGGCGCAGATGCTGCTCTCGCCCCCCGCCTTCGACGCCTGACGGGGAGCCCCGCCGTGCCCGCCGCGGCCGTCCTGTGCCGGGACTGCCTGCACCTCGCGCCGCCGGCGCCGGGCGCGCGCCCGCGCTGCCGCGCCTGTGGCTCGCCCCGGCTCGTCATGCATCCCGAGCTCGCCGCGCTCTCGATCGCCCACGTCGACTGCGACGCCTTCTTCGCCACGATCGAGAAGCGCGACGATCCCTCCCTCGCCGATAAGCCGGTGATCGTCGGCGGCGGACGGCGCGGGGTCGTGTCGACCTGCTGCTACGTCGCGCGCACCTACGGCGTGCGCTCGGCGATGCCGATGTTCAAGGCGCTCGAGGCTTGCCCCGACGCCGTGGTCATCCGCCCCGACATCGCCAGGTACGCCGCCGTCGGGCGGGAGGTGCGGGCGATGATGCGCGACCTCACGCCGCTCGTCGAGCCGCTGTCCATCGACGAGGCCTTCCTCGACCTGTCGGGCACCGAGCGCCTCCACGGCGCGCCGCCGGCGGTGACCCTGGCGCGCTTCGCCGCGCGGGTGGAGCGCGAGGTCGGCATCACGGTCTCGGTCGGGCTCGCGCCCAACAAGTTCCTGGCCAAGATCGCCTCCGACCTCGACAAGCCCCGGGGCTTCGCGGTGATCGGCGCGGACGAGGCGGCGGCGTTCCTGGCGGACAAGCCCGTCGGCATCCTCCCCGGCATCGGCGCGGTGGCGCAGAAGAAGCTCGCGCAGGCGGGCTTCGCCACGATCGGCCGGATCGCCCGCGCCGACCCCGCCCGCCTCGTCGCCGTGGCGGGACGGGACGGGCTTCGTCTGAAGGCCCTCGCCGAGGGGCGGGACGCGCGCCGCGTCGAGCCCGCGCGCGAGACGAAGAGCGTCTCCGCCGAGACCACGTTCGACCGGGACATCTCCGCGCGCGACGCGCTCGAGCCGATCCTCTGGCGGCTCGCCGAGAAGGTCGCCGCGCGCATGGCGGCGGAGGGCTTCGCGACCCGCAGCGTCGTGCTCAAGCTGAAGACGGCCGACTTCCGGCTGCGAACCCGCACCGTCTCCGGCCTGCCCCCGACGCAGCTCGCCACGCGCCTCTACGAGGCCGGCCGGCGGCTCCTCGCGGAGGAATGCGACGGCACCGCCTTCCGCCTGATCGGCATCGGCGCCGGCGACCTGTGCGAGGCCGCGCTCGCAGACCGCGGCGACCTCGCCGACCCGGACGCGCCCCGCGAGAAGAGCCGCGCCGACGCCATCGCGTCGCTGCGCAAGCGCTTCGGGCAGGGGGTCGTGCAGCGGGGGATCGTGCTGCGGAAGGGGGATTGAGGAGGACGAGCGGTGCTCCTCCTCCATCGGGGGAGGTGGATCGGCGGCGGAGCCGGCGAGACGGAGGGGTGCGCCGCGAGGCGCGCTTCGGCGACAGCCGAACCTCCACCCGTCGAGCCGGGGGACCCCGCACCTGATCCGCTCCGCGGATCGTCCCCGCCCCGAGGGGGCGGGACCGCGGCCGCTCAGCCCTTCCGCTTGCGGCAGTAAAGCTCCAGCCTGTGTCGGACGACCTCGTACCCGAGCTCCTCGGCGATCTCGGCCTGGAGCTTCTCGATCCGCTCGTCGTGGAACTCCAGCACGTCTCCGGTCTCGATGTCGATGATGTGATCGTGATGCGGGGCGTCGGCGGGCTCGAAGCGGGCCGGGGCGCCCTCGAAGGCGTGCCGGTGGACGACGTTCTGCTGCTCGAGGACGGAGAGCGTCCGGTAGACCGTGGACAGCGAGACGGAGGCGTCGAGGTCCTGGGCGCGGCGGTGCAGCTCGTTCGCGTCCGGGTGATCCTCCGCGCGGGAGAGAACCTCGATGAGGGCGGCGCGTTGCCGGGTGATGCGAACGCCCTTCTCGCGCAGGGCCTCCTCCAGCTCCCGCGCGCGCCCCTCGATCAGGCTCTCTGAATCACGTGTCGTCATCCGCGGAACGCTAGCCAAGTGCGACGCATTTGCAAGAGCCAGATGCAAATGGCTCGCAAGAGCGTTGACAGATGCAAATCATTCCCATATGCGTCTAGTGGAGAACGATGCGAAGGAGAGACGCGGATGCGCATGCGGATGACGAAGCGCCGGCTCGTCGGGCTCGCGGCGGGCGTGATCGCGGCGGCCGGGCTGCTCGGCACGCCGGCGGCGCGCGCCGACGAGACGGTGGACGTGGTGGCGACGACAGGGATGATCGCGGACGTGGCGCGGGAGGTCGGCGGCGATCTGGTCGCGGTGACCGCTCTGATGGGCCCGGGCGTCGACCCGCACGCCTACCGCCAGACCCGCACCGACATCCTCGCGCTCGCCAACGCCGATCTCGTCCTGTGGAACGGGCTCTATCTCGAGGCGCAGATGGAGGGCTTCCTCCTCGACCTCGCCTCCGCCACCACCGTCGTCGCGGTGGCGGAGGCGCTGCCGGAGGACCGGCTCGTCGCGCACGACGACTACGAGGGTCGTTTCGACCCGCACGTGTGGATGGACCCGCGCCTGTGGTCGGGGGTCGTCGAGGCGGTGCGCGACGCGATGATCGCCGTCGCGCCCGCGCACGAGGCCGCCTTCACGCAGAACGCCGAGGCCCACCTCGACGAGATCGCGCGGCTCGCGGACTACGCCGACGGAGTCCTCGGCTCGGTGCCGGAGGGCGGCCGCGTGCTCCTCTCGGCGCACGACGCCTTCAACTATTTCGGACGCGCCTACGGCTTCGAGGTCGTGGGCATCCAGGGCATCTCCACCGAGAGCGAGGCGGGCCTCGCGCGGATCGAGGAGCTCGTCGACCTGCTCGTCTCCCGCGACATCGGCGCCGTCTTCGTCGAGAGCTCGGTCTCGGACCGCAACATCCGCGCGCTGATCGAAGGCGCGGCCGCCCGCGGGCACGAGGTGACCGTCGGCGGCGAGCTGTTCTCCGACGCGATGGGCGAACCGGGGACGTGGGAGGGCACGTATATCGGGATGATCGACCACAACGCCACGACCATCGCCCGCGCGCTCGGCGGCGCGGCGCCGGAGCGCGGCATGGACGGCCGCCTCGCGGCCGGCTCGTGAGGACCAGGATGGCGCAGGGCGCGGTTCATCTCGCCGCGGAGGACGGCCGGGCCACGCGCCCGGCCGCAACCGCCGGCAGCCCCTTCGCGGTGCAGGAGACGACCGTCTCCTACGGCGACAAGCCGGTCGTCTTCAACGTCGACTTCGTGGCCCCGCCGCAGAGCATGGTCGCGATCGTCGGGCCGAACGGGGCGGGCAAGTCGAGCCTGCTCAAGGCCGCGCTCGGCATCGTGCCCTCCGTCTCGGGCCGCGTCACGGTCTTCGGCGAGCCGCTCGCGAAGGCGCGCCATCGCATCGCCTACGTGCCGCAGCGCGCGAGCGTGGACTGGGACTTCCCCACCCGGGTGATCGACGTCGTCCTGATGGGGATGTACCGCGAGCTCGGTCTCGTTCGGCTCGTGCGCCGCCCCCACCGCGAGCGCGCCATGGCCTGCCTCGCGCGCGTCGGGATGGCGGACTTCGCCGATCGCCAGATCGGCCAGCTCTCGGGCGGGCAGCAGCAGCGCGTCTTCCTCGCCCGCGCGCTGGCGCAGCAGGCCGACCTCTATCTCCTCGACGAGCCCTTCGCCGGCGTCGACGCCGCCACCGAGAAGGCGATCATCGACGTGCTCAAGAGCCTCAAGGGCGCGGGGAAGACGGTGGTGGCCGTCCACCACGACCTCGCGACGGTGACGGATTATTTCGACCACCTGCTGCTCATCAACGTGCGCAAGATCGCGGACGGGCCGGTGGCCGGCACCTTCACGGCGCGGAACCTGCAGGCGACCTACGGCGGCCGGCTCGCCACCGCGCACATCGACCAGCTCGAGCTCTCGGACGCCTGAGATGGACACGGGCTTCGCAGACGCCTTCCTCGCGGCCCTGGCGCTCCGGGCGGGCTACAATTCCGCCCTCGTCGCCGTGGGCGCGGGCCTGCTCGGCGCGGCCGCCGGGGCGGGCGGGACCTTCCTCTTCCTGCGCAAGCGCGCGCTCGTATCGGACGCGGTCGCCCACGCGACGCTGCCCGGCATCGGCGTCGCCTTCATCGCGATGGTGACGCTCGGCGGCGACGGGCGCAACCTGCCGGGGCTGCTCGTCGGCTCGGCCGTCTCTGCGACCGTGGGCCTCCTCCTCGTCGAGTGGATCGCCCGGCGCACGCGGCTTCCCGAGGACGCCGCGATCGGGGCGGTGCTCTCCGTCTTCTTCGGCTTCGGCATCGTGCTCCTGACCGTGATCCAGACCATGTCGAGCGGGCGCCAGGCCGGGCTCGAGAGCTTCCTCCTCGGCTCGACGGCGGGCATGCTCTATGCGGATGCGATCACCATCGCGGTCGGCGGTGCGCTCAGCGTCGGGATCGTGCTGCTGCTGCGCCGGCCGATGACGATCGTCTCCTTCGATCCGGAATGGGCGGCGGCGTCGGGCGTCAACGTGCGCGGCGTCGACCTCGCGATCATGGGGCTCGTGATGGCCGTGACCGTGATCGGGCTGAAGATCGTCGGGCTCATCCTCGTCGTCGCGCTCCTCATCATCCCGCCGGTGACGGCGCGGTTCTGGACGCAGCGGACGGAGCGTGTCGTGTGGATCGCCGGCGCGCTCGGCGGGGCGGCCGGCTATCTCGGCGCGGCGCTCTCCGCCTCGGCGCCGGACCTGCCGACGGGGCCGATCATCGTCCTCGTCGCCTTCGGCCTCTTCGTCGTCTCGCTCCTCCTCGCGCCGGATCGCGGCGTCGCGGCGGCGCTGTGGCGCCAGCGCCGCTTCCAGCTCGACGTGCATCGCCGCCAGGGCCTGCTCGCGTTGGCGCGCCGCGAGCCGATCTTCGACCGGCTGACGCTCAAGGTGCTGCGTCACGAGGGGCTGATCCGTCCCGACGGCGTCGGCACGCCCGCCGGCGCCGCGCAGGCGGCCAAGGTGCTGCGCGACGAGAAGCGCTGGGACGTCGCCCGCGAGATCTATCGCGACGAGACCATCTCCGGGCGGTACGACGGCCTCACCTCGATCGAGGCCGTGCTCACCCGCGACGAGATCGCCGACCTCGATCGCCGGCTCGGGCCGCCCGTCCCGGTGGCGCCGCACGGCGCTGGAGCACCGTCGTGAGCGGCTTCGTACAGCTCGACCTCACGCCGATCCTCATCGGCGTCCTCGCGGCGATCGCCTGCGCGCTGCCGGGCAACTTCCTCCTGCTGCGGCGCCAGGCGCTGATCGGCGACGCCATCTCGCACGTGGTGCTGCCGGGCATCGTCGTCGCCTTCCTCGTCACGGGTACGATCGCCACCTGGCCGATGATGCTCGGCGCCGCCGGCGCCGCCCTCGTCGCCGTCGTGCTGATCGAGGCGGTCAAGCGCCTCGGGCGCATCGAGCCGGGCGCGGCGATGGGCGTCGTCTTCACGGCGATGTTCGCGGCGGGCGTGCTGATCCTGGAGCAGACCGACACGTCGGGCGTCCACATCGACGTGGAGCACGCGCTCTACGGCAATCTCGAGAGCCTGATCTGGCTCGCCGCCGACGGCTGGGGCTCGCTCCTCGACCCGGCTGCGCTGGCCGGCCTGCCGCCGGAGCTGCCGCGCATGGCGGCGGCGGCGGCGCTGATCGCGCTCCTCACGGCGCTGTTCTGGCGTCCCCTGAAGCTCTCGACCTTCGACGAGGGCTTCGCGGCGACGCTGGGGCTGCCCGTCGGCGTGATCTCGCTCGGCCTCGTCGTCGCCGCGGCGGTCGCGGCGGTGGCGGCCTTCGACGCGGTGGGCTCGATCATCGTCATCGCCATGTTCATCTGCCCGCCCGCCGCCGCGCGGCTGATGACGAACCGGCTCGAGCGGCAGGTCGCCTGGAGCGTCGCGTTCGCGACGCTCTCCGCGGTGCTGGGCTACGTGCTCGCCGGCTGGGGCCCGCTCTGGCTCGGCCGGGAGCACGCGGTGAGCGCGGCGGGCATGATCGCCACCGTGTCCGGCGCGATCCTCGCGCTCGCCTGCCTCCTCGGCCCGCATCGCGCGCGGGTGGGCGCGGCGCGGGAGGGGTGACGCGCCGTCCTCCACGGACGTGTGGCGTCCCGTCGAGGCCCGCGGTCCGTCGATCATGACCGGGCCCCGGCCCGCGCCGGCGCGGGGCGGCGCGCATGCCCGGTACGCATCCGGTGCGATTGTCCGCGCGCAGCCCTCGGCCTAGAGCGATGGCGAGAGCGACGATCACCGCCATCGCACCCGAGACCCGGAACCCATGCCCGACCCCACGCCGCAGGAGGCCGGCCCACCGCCCCTCACCCTCGCCGGCGCCCGCACCGGCATGCGGCTCACGCTCCCTCTCGTGCCGGGGGTGATCGTCTTCGGCACGGCCTTCGGCGCGGCGGCGGCGCAGAAGGGGCTCGACCTCTGGCTGACGCTGTCGCTCTCCGCCTTCGTCTTCGCGGGCGCCTCGCAGATGGTGGCGCTGGAGCTCTGGCGTGAGGTCTGGACCTGGCCGACGCTCCTCTACCTCGTCGCGGTCACCGCCACGATCAACGGGCGCATGGTGCTGATGGGCGCGGCCATCGCGCCGCACGTGAAGGCGATGCCGCGCGGCATCCGGCTCCTGAACTTCTTCGTGCTCGTCGACGCCAACTGGCTCGTCGCGACGCGCTACCACGGCGAGGGCGGGCGCGATCTCGGGGTGATCGTCGGCGCGGGCGCGATGCTGTGGGCCCTGTGGCTGCTCGCCACCATCCCCGGTTTCCTCGCCGGCGCGCTGGTGACCCGCCCCGAGGCCTTCGGGCTCGACCTGGTCATGCCGATCTTCTTCGCCGTGATGCTCGTGCCGCTGTGGAAGGGCCTCGGGCCGGCGATCCCCTGGATCGCCGCCGGCGCGGTGGCGCTCGCCACGAGCGCGCTCGTCGACGGCTACGCCTTCATCGTCGTCGGCGCGCTCGCCGGCGCGCTCGCGGGAGCCCTGCGCGATGGCTGAGAGCGCGCTCGCCTCGGCGTTCCTCGCCCATCCGGCGGCGGACTACCTCGCCGTCGCGCTGATGGCGGCGGCGACCTACCTGTGCCGGGCCTCGGGCATCCTGTTCATGAGCCGCATGCGCATCACCCCGCGCATCGACCGGGCGCTGCGGGCGCTGCCGGGCTCGATCGTGGTGGCGACGATCCTGCCGATCGCCGCCCAGTCCGGCCTGCCCGCCGTGCTCGGCCTCGCCGCCGCGATCGCGACGATGGCGCTCGTGCGGATCGAGCTCGCGGGCGTGGCGGCGGGGCTCGCGGCGGTGTCCCTGGCGCGGCTCGCGGGGCTGTGAGGCCTCACCTCAGCCGCGCCTTCACCCGCTCCACCAGCCAGTCCCGCGTCGCGCGGTACGCGTCCATGCGCTGCTCGCGGGTGCCGGTCTCGAGCGTCGGGTCGGGGGTGGGCCAGTATTCCACGTCGGCGGCGAGATAGCGTGTCAGCTCCAGGGCGGCGTGGTGCGCCTCCGGGGTGAGGCTGACGATCAGGTCGAAGCTCAGCCCCTCGTACTCCTCCAGCTCGTCGAGCGTGCGGCAGCGGTGGCGCGAGGCGTCGATGCCGAGCTCGTCCATCGCCGCGATCATGAACGGGTCGGGCTCCTCCTCCTTGCGCACGCCCGCGGACTGGACGTAGGTCGAGCGGCCGAAGAAGTGGCGTGCCAGGCCCTCGGCCATCGGCGAGCGCACGGCGTTGAAGTTGCACACGAACAGGACGGAATGGACGCGCTCGCCCGCCGACGCCACGGGCTCAGCCCTTCCAGTGCAGCGCGAAGATCAGCGTGAAGATGCGCCGCGCCGTGTCGAAGTCGATGTCGACCTTGCCCGAGAGCCGCTCCACCAGCAGCTCCGCCGCCTCGTTGTGCAAGCCGCGCCGGCCCATGTCGATCGCCTCGATCTTCTGCGGGGAGGCGGTGCGGATCGCGGCGTAGTAGCTCTCGCACACCGTGCGATAGTCGCGGATCACGCGCCGGAACGGCGTGAGCGAGAGCAGGTGCGTCATCACCGGCGCGCCGTCCTGCGTCTGGATCTCGAAGGCGAGCTTGCCCTCGACGAGGCCGAGCTTGAGCGCGTAGGGCCCGTCGTCGCGCCCGGGCACGGCGAAGTGGTTCGCCTCCACGATGTCCCAGATGGCCACCGCGCGCTCGTGCTCCTGATCGGGGTTGCCGCGACCGATCGAGGCCTCGTCGAGCACGACGCGCACGAGCCCCTTCCCCTTGCCGTCCGCCATGGTCGCTCCGTCCCGCCTCGCGCGAGGCGACCCTAGCGCGCCGGCGCGGCCCGCGCAAAGGCCCGCGCTCTCATGGCGACCCGGGCGTGAGCTTTCGCGCCTTGGCGGCGCGCCCGTTCCGTGCTCCCGTCTCGCCCGGACAAGAAGAGCAGGACCCCGAGAGCGCCATCGTGACGAGCCCGCAGACCGCAGACGTCCTCATCGTCGGGGGAGCCGCCATGGGCTCCTCGCTCGCCTGGCACCTCCTCGCCCATCCCGGGTTCGCCGGCCGCGTCGTCGTGGTGGAGAAGGACCCGACCTACGCGCGCTCGGCCTCGGCGCTCTCCGCCGCCTCGATCCGCAGCCAGTTCTCGAGCGCGGTGAACGTGCGCATCTCGCTCCACGGCATCCGCTTCCTGCGGGCGATCGGCGAGCATCTCGCGGTCGACGGGGACGCGCCGGAGATCGGGCTGAAGGAGGGCGGCTACCTCTATCTCGCCAACGCCGCCCAGGAGCCCGGCATGCGCGCGGCGCACGCGCTCCAGTGCGCCGAGGGGGCGGACGTGGCGCTCCTCGACCCCGCCGCCCTCGTCGCCCGCTTCCCGTGGCTGAATCCGGGGAAGGACGTGGTGCTCGGCTCGCTCGGGCTCTCCGGCGAGGGCTGGTTCGACGGCTGGGGCCTGCTCCAGGCGTTCCGGCGCAAGGCGAAGGCGCTCGGCGCGCACTACGTCTCGGGCGAGGTCGTGGACCTCGTACGCGAGGGCTCCCGCATCACGCACGCCGTGCTGGCCGACGGGGAGCGCATCGCCTGCGGCACGCTCGTCGACTGTGCCGGCGCCGGCGGGCGCGCGGTGGCGGCGATGGCGGGCGTCGACCTGCCCGTCTTCGCACGCCCGCGCTACGTCTTCACCTTCTCGTGCCGCGGCGACGTGCCGAACTGCCCCCTCCTCATCGACACGTCCGGCGTCTACGTGCGCCCCGAGGGCGAGAGCGCCGAGGGGCGCCAGTTCATCTGCGGCGTCTCACCCGGCCCGGACGAGGACGAGGGGCTCGCCTGGCGCGACGACGATCCGGCGACGCAGGCGGTCGATTGGTCGTTTTTCGAGGAACGGATCTGGCCCGCGCTCGCGGCGCGGGTGCCCGCCTTCGAGGCGATCCGCCCCGGCGCCGCCTGGGCCGGGCCCTACGACATGTGCGCGCTCGACTGCAACGCCCTGATCGGACCGGTGGCGCCGCTCGGCCCGGACAACATGCTCGTCTGCAACGGCTTTTCCGGCCACGGCCTGCAGCAGGCCCCGGCGGTGGGCCGCGGGCTCGCCGAGTGGATCGTCGAGGGCCGCTATGCGACCCTCGACCTCTCCGATCTCGGCTTCCTGCGCGTGAGGGACGGCCGGCGCGACGTGGAGCGCAACGTCATCTGACGGCGCGCGTCAGGCGCGTCCGTGGCCCGGCTTCTGGTTGGCGAGGATGGCCCGCGCGATCGCCCAGCTCGCCGGCACGGCGGCGAGGACGCCCACCGCCGCGGCGACGACGATCGGCATGGCGCTGGCGAGCGCCATGTCCGCGGTGAGAACGCCGATGACGAGCGTGCCCGCGAAGGTCGGGGCGGTGAGGATGAAGATCAGGACGGCGAGCTTGAGCATGGGAACCTCACGGCACGGTGGAGAACGTGGTGGCACGATGGCGCCGACGTCCGCCCCGCGCGTTGAGGGAGATCAAGCCGGGTCGTCCCGAAGCGTCACTTCGGCTGCATGCGCAGCGCGCCGTCGAGGCGGATGGTCTCGCCGTTGAGCATGTCGTTCTCGACGATCGCCGCGACCAGCGCCGCGTATTCCGACGGCTTGCCGAGCCGCGAGGGGAACGGCACGCCGGCCTCCAGCGCCTTGCGGATGTCCTCCGGCACCGAGGCGAACATCGGCGTCTCGAACAGGCCCGGCAGGATCGTCACGACGCGGATGCCGAGCCCCGCGAGGTCGCGCGCCACCGGCAGCGTCAGCCCGACGACGCCCGCCTTGGAGGCGGCATAGGCCGCCTGGCCGATCTGCCCGTCCTGCGCCGCGACGGACGCCGTCGAGACCACGACGCCGCGTCCGCCGTCGGCGGTCACCGGGTCGAGGCCGGCCATGGCGGCGGCGCACTTGGCGATCATGGCGAAGGTGCCGACGAGGTTGATCTGGACCGTGCGCGCGAAGGTCTCGACGTCGTGGGCGACGAGCGCGCCGGTGTCGCGCTTCTTCGTGACGGTGCGCTTGCCCGGGGCGACGCCCGCGCAGTTGACGAGCAGGCGCTCGACGCCGTGCGCGGCGCGGGCCTTGTCGAGGCCTGCGTCGATGGTGGCCTCGTCGGTGACGTCGACGGCGCAGAACAGGCCGCCGATGTCGGCGGCGACCGCCTCGCCGCGGGTGGCGTCGCGGTCGAAGACCGCGACCTTCACGCCGGCCTGCGCGAGCCTGCGCGCCGTGGCCTCACCGAGGCCGGAAGCGCCGCCGGTGACGATGGCGGCGGAGACGTCTGAAAGCTGCATGGAAATCCTCCGTGTCGCGATCCGTCTAGCCCGCGCGGCGGCGTGGCGAAAGGGGGCGGGCCGACGGGGCGGGGGCGTGCGGGCGAGGCGGCGCTTTCCCCGCGTCCCCCACGCATGTTAAGGACCCCCATTCGACGCGACCGGGACTGCGAGCCGCCATGCCCTCGAGCCTTCGTATGCCAATCCGCGCGACCTCTGGAGCGCCCTCATGAGCGCAGACGCCCTTAAGCGTGACGCGGCCGCGCGCGCGCTCGCCCTCGTCGAGCCCGGCATGCGCCTGGGGCTCGGCACCGGCTCGACCGCCAGGCACTTCGTCGCCCTCCTCGGCGCGCGGGTTCGCGGCGGCCTCGACGTCGTGGGCGTGCCGACCTCCGAGGCGACGCGGGCGCAGGCCGAGGCCGAAGGGATCCGCCTCGCGACCCTCGACGAGTTTCCCGAGCTCGACCTCACCGTCGACGGCGCCGACGAGCTCGACGACGCGCTCAACCTCGTCAAGGGCGGGGGCGGGGCGCTGCTGCGCGAGAAGATCGTCGCCGCGGCCTCGCGCCGCATGGTGGTGATCGCCGACGCCTCGAAGCGCGTCGCCACGCTCGGCGCCTTCCCGCTGCCCATCGAGGTCGTGCCCTTCGGGCTCGGCGCCACGCGCCGGGCGGTGGAGCGGGCGATCGCCGCGGCCGGCGCGTCCGGCACGCTCGGCCTCAGAAACGCCACGGACAACTCGCCCTACGTCACCGACGGCGGCCACTTCATCCTCGACGCGCAGCTCGGCCGAATCGAGGCGCCTGACGCCCTCGCGGCGGCGCTCGCCACGATTCCCGGCGTCGTCGAGCACGGCCTCTTCCTCGGTCTCGCCACCGGGGCCGTGATCGCGACGGAGGGCGGCCTCGTCACCCTGGGCGACCTCTGACACCGACAATCCCGACAATCCGGAGCCTTCCGCACCATGTTGAGACCCCTTCTCGCCGCTTCCACGCTCGCCGTCGCCCTCGCGCTGGCCGGCGCCGCGACGACCGGCGCCCGCGCGCAGACGGAGGCGACCCCCGCCGCCCAGGCGCAGTTCTCCGAGAGCCACCTCGCGCTCGCCCGCGAGGTCGTCACCTCCTCCGGCATGTCGCGCTCCTTCGAGGCGGTCATCCCGCAGATGCAGGAGGGCCTCCTGCGGCAGTACGGCCGCAACCCGGCGCTCCTGGAGGACGCCGGCGAAGTCATCCGCGAGCTCCGGCCGGAGATGGACCTGCAGCGCCGCGCCATGCAGAACCGCGCCGCACGCGTCATCGCCTCGCGCCTCTCCGAGGAGGAGCTGACCGCGATCGCCGCCTTCTTCGAGAGCGAGGCCGGGCGCCGCTACGTCGAGGTCCAGCCGGCGATCCTCGACGGGCTGATCTCCGAGATGCAGGCCTGGTCGCAGGAACTCAACGAGTACCTGCAGATCCGTGTCCAGGCTGAGATGGTCGCGCGGCGCGAGGCGCAGGCCGCGGGCGGCGGCGCGGCGCCGGCGCAGCAGTGAGCGGCGCCGGCACGCGCTGACCCGCACCAGGAGACACGCGCCATGACCGGCGAGCACCAAAGCGGCGACTTCGATCTCGACCTGTTCGTCATCGGCGGCGGCTCCGGCGGCGTGCGCGCGGCGCGCATCGCGGCGGGCCATGGCGCGCGGGTCGCGATCGCCGAGGAGTTCCGCTGGGGCGGTACCTGCGTGATCCGCGGCTGCGTGCCCAAGAAGCTGATGGTGCTCGCCTCGCGCTTCTCCGACGACTTCGCGGACGCGGCCGGCTACGGCTGGAGCGTGGGCGCGCCGACCTTCGACTGGCGGGCGCTCGTCGCCGCGAAGGAGCGCGAGATCACGCGGCTCGAGAGTGTCTACCGCACCAACCTCGAGAGGGTGGGCGTGCGCCTGCTCGATGGGCGCGCGGTCGTCGAGGGACCGCACGTCGTGCGGCTGACGACGACCGGAGAGACCTTCCGGGCGCGCCACGTCCTCGTCGCGGTCGGCGCGCGGCCCTCGCTCGAGCCGGAGATCCCCGGCGGCGAGCTGGGGATCACGTCCAACGAGATATTCGACCTTCCCGAGCAGCCGCGGCGCATCCTGATCGTCGGCGGCGGCTACATCGGCGTCGAGTTCGCCGGCATCTTCGCCGGGCTCGGCTCGCAGGTGACGATGTCGCTGCGTGGCGACAAGCTGCTGCGCGGCTTCGACGAGGACCTGCGCGACCGCCTCGGTGCCGCCTACGCGCGCAAGGGCATCGCGCTGCGCTTCGGCACGACGCTGGAACGGCTCGAACGGGACGCCGAGGGCGCCATCGCCGCGACCTTCTCCGACGGCACGCGCGGCGCGTTCGACCAGGTGCTCGTCGCCACCGGCCGCAAGCCCAGTACGGCGGAGCTCGGGCTCGAGGCGGCGGGCGTGGCGCTGGGCGCCGGAGGCGAGATCATCGTCGACGGCTACTCGCGCACGCTCGTCCCCTCGATCTCGGCCGTCGGCGACGTGACGAATCGTGCGGCGCTCACCCCCATCGCCATCCGCGAGGGGCACGCCTTCGCCGACACGGTGTTCGGCGGCGCGCCGCGGATGGTCGATCACGAGATCATCCCCACCGCCGTGTTCTCGACCCCCGAGATCGGCACCGTCGGCTGCTCGGAGACGCTGGCGCGCCAGCGCACGGGGGAGGTCGCGATCTACGAGACGTCCTTCCGCTCCATGCGCGCGACGCTGTCGGGGCGCGACGACCCGGTCTACATGAAGCTCGTCGTCGACGCGAGGAGCGACGTCGTCCTGGGGCTGCACGTGTTCGGGCGCGATGCCGCCGAGATGATCCAGCTCGCCGGTGTCGCCGTGACGATGGGCGCGACCAAGGCCGATCTCGACCGCACCGTCGCCGTGCATCCGACGGCGGCGGAGGAGCTCGTCACCATGCGCACGCGGGCGCGCTGAGAGGCGGGCGAGAGGACGCCGGGCCTCACGGCCGGGCGGCGCGCGGGGCGCCGCCGCGCACGATCCGGCGCATGACGATCTCCATCGGCCCCTGCGCGAAGGCGCGCCGCCACAGGGCGATGAGCACGACGATCACGCCGTAGGTCGCGAGCGCGACGGCGAGGATCGCCGCCGCGTCGAGGGCGCCCCAGAGGCCCAGCCCCCAGCCGAGGAACACGCCCCCGAGCAGGACGGAGTGGAGGAGGTAGCCCGACAGCGCGCTCTCACCCACGATCGCGCAGGCGCGCACCAGGAGCGCGTCCGGCCGGCGCCGCGCGGTGTCGAGGACGACGACGGCGAGGCCGAACGAGAGGATCGGCGCCGCGAGCGCGAGGATGCCCGCCGCCGCGACCACCGTCGCCGTGCCGAGCGCGCCCGGCGAGACCAGGGCCGATACC
>NZ_JBQTCJ010000067.1:0-24390 GCF_052380005.1 Salinarimonas sp. NSM | reverse complement strand
GCCGAAGCCCGGGCGGGGCGGACGCGGCGTGCGGGGGCCGGCGCCGAAGCCGCCGGGCGCGCGCGGCGCGGGCGCCTCCGCCGTGGACGTATCGACCGAGATCACCTCCGTGACCTGCGGCCCCTTCTGGCCCTGCGCGGTGCGCACCTCGAGCCGGGTGCCCGGCTGCAGGTCGCTGTGGCCGGCGGCCTCGACCGCGCGGATGTGCAGGAACGCGTCCCCGGTGCCGTCAGCGACCTCGACGAAGCCGAAGCCCTTCTCGGGGTTGAACCACTTCACGACGGCGTCGACGACCGGCCCGCCGACGGGGCGCGGCGCGCTGGGGGCGCCGCCACCGAAGGAGCCGCGTTCCGCGCGCGGCTCGAAGAAGTCAGCACGACGCTGACCACCGAAATCATCATCGAACCCACGACGGCCCGAATCGCGGAACTCTCGACCTCGACCCATGTATTCTCTCGCTCTCGCGCTCTTGCAGCTGACGTTGAACGCCCACACACGTGTGTTTCGGGACTGGAGCTGATCGCGACGAGGCGCAACGAGCCGGTCCGAAAACAAGCACCCCTCAGACCGGTCTCTTGGCTCTTCTGGCGTATCGCATAGAATTGCTTATAAAGCGGTCGACGAGGCGGTTTACTTCCGCCCTCGCATGCCAGAGTGCCCAAAAACCGGAGCCTTGTAAAGACACCGGCACGCAAAAAGGCGCGCGCTCGCCGCGATTCCGAGCGCCGCGAGCACGTCTCGACTGATGTGTCTAACAAAGGAGACGCCGTGCGTCTCGACTCGGGACGTCCGAAGCACGCGATATCCGCCCCAATCCACAATTTGGATGTGCGCGAACGCCTCCTGACGCCTCCCCTCGCGGCCTCCGCGCTCCGGCGGCACGTCCGGCTTGCCGCCGGCGGCCGCACGCCCCCCGGCCGGAACGACGCACGCCCCCCGGCCGGAACGACGCACGACGAGCCCGCGTTCGTTTCCCGTTCGATACGCACGTTCTTCGGGAGAATCTCCATGACGTCATCGATGCCTGCTCCTCGTCGGAGCACCGCCGTGACCTCGGACGACGCCGCGCGCACGCCGACACGCGTGCGCGACGCCGTCCTCGCAGCCTTCACGCTCGCCTGCTTCGCGACCGCCTCGCCGAGCCACGCGCAGGTCCAGCCCGGCGAGCCGACGGCCGACGTGCCCCTCGCCCAGTCGGCCGAGCCCGTCGCCGTCGAGATCGCCATGGGCATCGAGGATGGCCGGATCGTCTGCCGCCCGGACCGCGCGCCGCTCCCCGCCGGCGAGACGCTGACACTACAGATCGTCAACGGCACCGACGCGGCCGGCGCCTTCGCGGCGCCGACGCTCATCGACGAGGCGACGGTCGCGAGCGCCATCGACGCCGCCTACGACGAGGCGGCGGGCGCGTGGATCGTCGCGCCCGGCACGATCGGGCAGATCCTCTTCGAGACCGACCAGGTGGGCGAGCACGCCTTCGCCTGCGCGGGCCCGGACACGACGGACCCCGCCCGCGGCGCCTTCGTCGTCGAGGACTGATCCGCCCTCCGCCGCGGCGGCTCAGGCGCCAGTGACGCCCTCGAGCCCGGCCGCGGCGATCCCGGCGAGCGCGGCCGCCTCGTCGTTGTCGGACGTGTCGCCCGAGATGCCGACCGCGCCGGCGTGCGACCCGTCGCTCGCCTTCACGAGCACCCCGCCCGGCACCGGCACGAACGGCCCGCCGACCACCCCGCCGAGCGCCCCGACGAAGTGCGGGCGCTCGAGCGCCATCGCGTTGATGGTGCGCGAGGGCACGCCGAGCGCCACCGCCGCAAAGGCCTTGCCCATGGCGATCTCGCCGCGCTTGAGCGACGTGCCGTCCTCCGCCTCGAAGGCCTTGAGCGCGCCACGGGCGTCGTAGACGGCGATCGCGAGCGGCTTGAAGCCGCGCTCGCGGCCGGTGGCCAGCGCGGTCTCGACGATGGTGCGCGCCTGCGCGCGGGTGATGTCGGCCATGGTGTCGGTCTCCCTTCGGGTCTGCGTCATCTCGGGGTCTGCGCGATGCGTTCGGCGCGAGCCATACGCCATCGCGGCGCCGCGGCGAAGGCCGCATGACGGCAAAGGTGCGTTCGCACCTCGGGCCTGCGCTCGGCCCTGTTCGCCGAGGGACCGGCTGCACCCTGCAGCCGCTCGAGCTGATCACGATCCGTCATGCTCGACCGGACGACCTCACAGTCGCCCACCGCGACCAGTCCTGTGGAAACACCTGTACGCCGGGTGCGAGATCGGCACGTCGGATGTAAGCTCCCCCTCCCCAGGAGCCCCGCCCATGCACCAGTACCACGCCCTCCTCCAGCGCATCCTCGACGACGGCGTCGAGAAGTCCGATCGCACGGGGACCGGGACGCGGTCGGTGTTCGGGCATCAGATGCGCTTCGACCTCGCCGAAGGCTTCCCGCTCGTCACGACGAAGAAGCTGCACATCCGCTCGATCGTGCACGAGCTGCTCTGGTTCCTCGCCGGCGACACCAACGTGCACACGCTCCAGGAGAACGGCGTCACCATCTGGGACGAGTGGGCGGATGCCGACGGCGAGCTCGGGCCCGTCTACGGCAAGCAGTGGCGCTCCTGGGAGGCACCCGACGGCCGCACCATCGACCAGATCGACTGGGTCGTGAACGAGATCCGCCGCAACCCCGATTCGCGCCGCCTCGTCGTCTCCGCCTGGAACCCGGCGGACCTCGAGCGGATGGCGCTCGCGCCGTGCCATTGCCTGTTCCAGTTCTACGTCGCGGAGGGGCGGCTCTCCTGCCAGCTCTACCAGCGCTCGGCGGACGTGTTCCTGGGCGTGCCGTTCAACATCGCGAGCTACGCGCTGCTCACCCACATGATCGCGCGGGCGACGGGGCTCGGCGTCGGCGACTTCGTCCACACGCTGGGCGACGCGCACCTCTACCTGAATCACCTCGAGCAGGCGAAGGAGCAGCTCGCGCGCGCGCCGCGCCCCCTCCCCCGCCTGGTGCTGAACCCGAACGTGACCGACCTCTTCGCCTTCCGCTTCGAGGACATCGCGGTCGAGGGCTACGACCCGCACCCGGCCATCAAGGCGCCGATCGCCGTTTGATCCTGTCATCCCGGACGGCGAAGCCGATCCGGGACCCAGATCCACAGGTGCTCGATGAGCGTGCGCGGAAGCGCGCGCGTCCACGGAATGCCGAAGGACGCGTCGAGCGCCGCGGCCTGCGCACGCCGCTCTTCGAGGCTCCGGAGGTTCCGGGTCCCGCACTGCCTTCGGCATCCGGGATGACGGCGCCCCTCACCCCACCTTCGCCGCGATCGCGTCGCGGCGGATGCGCTCGACCATGGCGCGCACGCCGTTGGAGCGCTGGGGCGTAAGGTGCTCGCGCAGGCCCAGCCGATCGAAGATCTCCACCGCGTCGGTGGTCGAGATCTCGGACGCGGGCTTGCCGGAATAGAGCGCCACCAGCAGCGCCACGAGGCCCCGCACGATGTGCGCGTCGGAATCCCCGCGGAAGACGAGCACGGGATCGCCCGCGCCGCCATCCTCGCGGCGGGTCTCGAGCCAGACCTGGCTCGCGCAGCCGTGCACGCGGTTCGCCTCCGTGTGCGCGCCCTCCGGCAGCTCGGGCATCAGGCGCCCGAGCTCGATCACGTAGCGGTAGCGTTCTTCCCAGTCGTCGAGGAACTCGAGGTTCGCGACGATCTCGTCGAATTTCGGCAGCATGTACCCTACATCGGCCGGGACGCCCCGCGAGGCAAGGGCCTAGGCACGCGTCACGCGGCGGCGCGGCCTGTGGAGAAGTGCGCGCGGGCGCGCCCGCGGGCCTGTTCGGTTTTGCAGTTGGTCTTTTGTTCTCCTATAGAGGCAGGTGGCGCGCATCCGCGCGCGTGGACCGATTCGAGCGGCGGAGACGGGCGGCTTCATGGCGAACGGGGACGATCTCTTCGAGGGCGGGGCGGCGCGCAAGCTGGAGGAGCCCACGGCCGCGCCCGCGGCGAGGCGCGGCGCGCGCGCGGCCGGAAAGGCGGCGCAGGGCCACTCTCAAGGTTCCGTCGGCGAGGACGGCTACGACGCCTCCGCCATCGAGGTGCTGGAGGGCCTCGAGCCCGTGCGCCGGCGCCCGGGCATGTACATCGGTGGCACCGACGAGAAGGCGCTCCATCACCTCTTCGCCGAGGTGATCGACAATTCCATGGACGAGGCGGTGGCCGGCCACGCGAGCTTCATCGAGGTGGAGCTGGGGGCGGACGGCTTCATCACCGTCACCGACAACGGCCGCGGCATCCCGATCGACCCGCACCCGAAGTTTCCGGGCAAGTCGGCGCTCGAGGTGATCCTCACCACGCTGCACGCCGGCGGCAAGTTCGATTCGAAGGTCTACGAGACCTCCGGCGGCCTGCACGGGGTCGGCGTCTCGGTGGTCAACGCGCTGTCCGAGCGGCTCGAGGTCGAGGTCGCCCGCGGCCAGACGCTCTACCGCCAGGTCTACTCGCGCGGCCACGCGCTGGGGCCGCTGGAGACGGTCGGTCGCGTGCACAACCGCCGCGGCACGCGGGTGCGCTTCAAGCCCGACGTGCAGATCTTCGGCGAGCAGGCGAAGTTCTCCCCCTTGCGCCTGTTCAAGATGGCGCGCTCGAAGTCCTACCTCTTCGGCGGAGTCGAGATCCGCTGGCGCTGCGACCCCGCGCTCGTCGTGCCGGGCGAGGGCTACGAGGCGGAGGCGACGTTCAAGTTCCCCAACGGGCTGAGCGACTATCTCTCCGCCGAGATCGCCGGCAAGGAGCTCGTCGCCGACCAGCTCTTCTCGGGCAAGATCACCAAGCCGGGCGGCCACGGCTCGCTCGAATGGGCGATCGCGTGGCTCGCCAACGGCGAGGACGGGTTCTCCTCCTCGTATTGCAACACGATCCCGACGCCCGAGGGCGGCACGCACGAGTCGGGCCTGCGCATCGCGCTGCTGCGCGGGCTGCGCGACCACGCCGAGCGGGTGAACCAGCAGAAGCGCATGAGCGCGGTCACGGCGGACGACGTCATGGTCACCTGCGCCTCCATGCTCTCGGTCTTCATCCGCGAGCCGGAGTTCCAGGGCCAGACGAAAGACAAGCTCGCCACGCTCGAGGCCTCGCGCATCGTCGAGAGCGCGATCCGCGACGCCTTCGACCATTGGTTGGCGTCCTCGCCGGCGCAGTCGGCGAAGCTGCTCGACTGGGTGATCGACCGCGCCGAGGAGCGCCTGCGGCGGCGCCAGGAGAAGGAGGTCGCCCGCAAGTCCGCGACGCGCAAGCTGCGGCTTCCCGGCAAGCTCGCCGACTGCACCAATGCGGGCGCGGCCGGCTCCGAGCTGTTCATCGTGGAGGGCGACTCGGCCGGCGGCTCGGCCAAGCAGGCGCGCGACCGGCAGACGCAGGCCGTGCTGCCGCTTCGCGGCAAGATCCTCAACGTAGCCTCGGCCGGTCGCGACAAGCTCGCGGCCAACCAGCAGCTCGCGGACCTCGTCCAGGCGCTGGGCTGCGGGACCGGCGCGCACTATCGCGACGACGACCTGCGCTACGAGAAGGTCATCATCATGACGGACGCCGATGTCGACGGCGCCCACATCGCCTCGCTGCTGATCACCTTCTTCTACCGCCAGATGCCGCGGCTGATCGACGGCGGGCATCTCTACCTGGCGGTCCCGCCGCTCTACAAGCTCACCCACGGCGCGAAGTCGGTCTACGCCGCCGACGAGGCGGAGCGCGAGCGGCTGACGAGGAGCGAGTTCAAGGCCAACGCCAAGGTGGAGGTCAGCCGCTTCAAGGGCCTGGGCGAGATGATGCCCGCCCAGCTCAAGGAGACGACGATGCATCCGGCCAAGCGCAAGCTCCTGCGCGTCGCCATCGTCGCCGACGACCGCGAGGCGACGTCGGACGCGATCGAGCGCCTGATGGGCAACAAGCCGGAGGCCCGCTTCGCCTTCATCTCCGAGCGCGCCGCCTTCGCCGAGACGATCGACCTCGACATCTGACGCTGCGGGCTCTGCCCGGCTCTCTCGACCCTTTCGGAATGGCTCGTTCGGACAATCGACGAAGGCAGTCTCCTTCCCTGTAGGGGACGAGGCGTTCAGGACTTGTGTGGAAGACCGCGGATTTGCCGCTTATCTGCCAAACGTGGCGGCGACTAGAGGTCGTTAACACGGAGAGATAGAAGTTGTGCTCCTGGAGAAGCTCAGGATTTTGCTATGCAGTCGCGCGAGTCGGCGGAGGCATTTTTCCACTATCATTTTCCGCGATAGGTTAGGCGGGCGAGATTCGAGCAGAATATAATCCGGATCGATCCGCTGCGAACCGAACCTCGGCTGCCCTTGTGGCGGTCCGCAGCGAAGCGTGCCTCAGGTTTCGCGTCGATGCGCGGGGGTAGGACCGCGCGATCTCGATCGCTTTGCGGTGTCGCCTCGCGATATGCCGGCCGATCAGTGCGGTGTCACTCCTTCCAGAACCCCGGCGTGAACAAGATCAGCACAGTGAACAGCTCCAAGCGTCCTAGAAGCATGGCGAAGCTCAAGATCCACTTCGCGCCATCGGGCAGCGGCGCGAAGTTGCCGGCGGGGCCGATGATGGGGCCGAGCCCCGGGCCGACATTCGCCATCGCCGTGACCGAGGCGCTGATGGCGGTCACGAAGTCCAGCCCGAAGGTCATCAGCGCGAGCGTGACGAGGCTGTAGCAGACGAAGAAGAGCGAGATGAACACCACGACCGAGCCGACCACGTCGTCGGGCAGCGGCTTGCCCGCATAGGTCTGGCTGAACACCCCGCGCGGGTAGATCAGGCGCCTGAAGTGGTTGCGGAGCATGAGTGCCATCACCTCGAAACGGAAGATCTTCATCCCGCCCGAGGTGGAGCCGGTGCAGCCGCCGATGAAGGTGAGCGCGAAGAAGAGGCCCACCGCGAAATTGCCCCAGACGAGATAGTCGGTCGACGCGTAGCCCGTCGTCGTCACGACGGAGACGGCGTTGAGAGCGGCGTGGCGTGCCGCATCGGCGAACGCGTAGGTGTCGCTGGCGGTGAGCCAGATCGCGACGAGCAGAATGACCGCGGCGAGGAGTCCGAGCAGTGTGCGCACCTGGCTGTCGAAGAAGATGTCGCCGCGTCCGCGGGCCATCTGGACGTAGAGGACGAAGGGGATGGCGCCGGCGAGCATGAAGACCACCGCGATCCAATGCACCTCCGGCCCGAACTTGCCCATCGACATATCGGACGTTGAGAACCCGCCGGTCGAGACGGTGGTGAGCGCGTGGGCGACGGCCTCGAACATCGTCATCTCCGCGGCCCAATAGCAGAGGGCGCAAGCGACGGTGATGGTCAGGTAGACGCCGCCGATGGCGGCCGCGATGTCACGCATCCGCGGCAGAACCTTTTCCGACCGGTCGGAGCTCTCGGTGCGGAAGAGCTGCATGCCGCCGACCCCGAGCGCCGGCAGGATGGCGATGGCGGTGGCGACGATGCCGATGCCGCCGAGCCATTGCAGGATCGCGCGCCAGAGGAGCAGGCCGGGCGGTGCGGCATCCAGGCCGACGATGACCGTCGAGCCGGTCGTGGTGAGGCCCGACATGGATTCGAAAAACGAGTTGGTGAAGCTGTCACGAAGCTGGGCGTAGTCCGAGAAATACAGCGGGAGCGCGGCGAACAGGGCGACGGCGGTCCACGCGGTCGGGGTGAGGACGAAAGCCTGGCGCAGCGACAGGCCAGTGTCGAGGCCGCCTCGCCCGATGACGAGCAGCAGCGCGCCGAAGCCGATAGTGAAGATCATGCCGGCCGTGAACGCGCGCCAGTCAGGATTGGCCAAGGCGAGATCGAGGATGAGCGGCGCGGCCATGGTCGTTCCGAGCGCGACCAGAGTGCCGCCGACGAGAGCCGCGATCGGACGCAGACCCGGCACGCCGACGCCGAAGCGGTTGCTGATCTGCCTCGTGTTCATCGCACACTCACCAGATCGCGCTCGAGATCAGGAGAAGGCCGGCCGTTCCCGCGAAGACGAGTAGGGTCATCCTTCCTGCGCGCTGTCGCGCCCGTTTTCGTACGTTCGCACCCATCGTCGTCATCCTCACCCATCTGTTCCGCTCTCGACCACCACGGACGGATCGACGAACAATCCGACCACGACGGCGAGCATGAGATACCAGATCGCCTCGTCCATCCCGTTCAGGACGGGCGCATTGAAGCGCTCCCGCCGCAACACGCTCAGGATGAGGCAAACGTAGAAGCCGAGAAGCAAGAGCCGGTGAAGCGCCCGCGCGGCTGCGGCACCGTCGAGCGCAGCCATGATGGCGACGCAGACGATGATCACCATGCGAAGTCCGAAGCGGATCATCACACGCCGAGACTCGAGACGGCGTGCGTCGGGATCTTCGATGTCGATCGACGGCCCGTCGCGCAGGGACATCGTCACGTCTCCGCTCCGGTTCTCGCCGAGGCGGAGGCCTCGGCGATGCGATACCCCACCCCCGACTCCGTGAGGATGAGCGCCGGCGCACTCGGATCGGCCTCGAGCTTCTGGCGCAGCGCCTTCACGTAGACGCGCAGGTACTGGGTGTCGTGGGCGTGAGCCGGACCCCAGACCGCGTTGAGGATCTGCCCGTGGGTGAGCACCCGCCCGGCATGGCGAACCAGGAAGGCGAAGAGCTCGAACTCCTTGGGGGTGAGCTTCACGTCGTCGCCGCCGCGCAGCACACGGCGCGCCGGCACGTCGACCTCGATCTCGCCGGCTTTCAGAACCGGCTGCTCGCCCTGGCGGCGCATGGCGTGGCGCTGGGCCGCGCGCAGCCGTGCCATCAGCTCGCCCACGCCGAAGGGCTTGTTGATGAAGTCGTCTGCGCCGAGGTCGAGGGCCTCGATCTTCTCCGCCTCGCGCTCGCGGGCGGAGAGGACGACGATAGGAACCTCGGAGAACGCGCGGACCCGACGGATCACCTCCTTGCCGTCGAGATCCGGCAGGCCGAGGTCGAGCAGCACGATGTCGGGCTTTTCGGCGGCGACGCCATCGACCGCCGCCTCGCCGGTCATGGCCTGGACGACATCGTAGCCTTCAGCGACGAGGGAGGGCTTCAGGAAGCGGTGGATGGCGGGCTCGTCGTCGACGACGAGGATGCGGGTGCCTCGGCTCATGGCGAGGTTTCCTCCGATGAGAGCGGAAGGTGGATCGTGAAGGCGGCCCCGCGGCGATGTGCGACCGGGCTCTCGGCCCGAATCGTGCCGCCGTGTGCTTCGACGACGCCCTTGGCGATGGCGAGGCCGAGCCCCGAGCCTTCGCCGCCGTCGGCGTGCCCGTTGCGGGCGCGCACGAATTTCTCGAAGACATGGGGCAGGACGTCGGGCGGAATACCCGGGCCGTCGTCGGCGATGGTGAT
The DNA here is from genome assembly GCF_052380005.1 of Salinarimonas sp. NSM. Taxonomy (NCBI): domain Bacteria; kingdom Pseudomonadati; phylum Pseudomonadota; class Alphaproteobacteria; order Hyphomicrobiales; family Salinarimonadaceae; genus Salinarimonas; species Salinarimonas sp. NSM. Next base: position 15,007 of record NZ_JBQTCJ010000067.1, on the reverse strand, counting down.
GGCGAGCATATCGCTCTCGCGCCTCGCGGAGAGCGCGATGCGGACGTCGGACCCGCCGTAGCGAATGGCGTTGCCGACGATGTTGGTCAGCGTCTGGTCGAGCAGGCTATGATCGCCGCGCACGAGCGGCAGGCCGGGCTCGACCGCGACCGCGAACGATTGCGGCGCGCCGCGGCGCTTCGCGGCGGCGACCACGCGGTCGATCAGCTCGGCGACGTCGATCCAGGTCGAATTGATCTCGAGCGCGCCGGCCTCGACCCGGGTCATCGCGAGGAGGTTCCTGACCATGGCGTCGAGGTGCTCCGCCTCCTCGCGGACCTGGGCGAGGAGATCGGCGCGGGCGTCCTCGGGCAGCTTCGGGCCGAGATCGCGCAGGCTCGTCGCTGCGCCGAGGATCGAGGCGAGCGGGGTGCGGAAATCGTGGCTGATCGAGGCGAGCAGGATGTTGCGCACCCGCTCGGTCTCGGCGGCGGTCTTCACGGCCGCCATCTCGCGGGAGAGCCGCGCGCGCTCGAGCGCGGCAGAGGTCTGCTCGGCCAAAGTGTCGAGGAGCGCGCGGGCCTCGTCCTCGATGGGGACGCCGTCGGCGGGTTCGGCGACACCCAGAACGCCGATCGGCCCCGCGCTGCCGCGCAGCGGCACGAGGTACCACGGCACGTTCGGCAGCGTGCCGGTGTCGGCGCCAGCGGGCTCGTTCTTCTCGTAGGCCCAGCGGGCTGCGGAGAGCGTCGCGACGGCGAGCCCGTCCTCCGGCGGCCAGGCGGCGGCGAGCGCCACTTCGCCGTCGGTCGGCAGGAGGAGCACGACGGGGCGCTGGAGGATGGTGTGGATCTCGGCCACCGCGCCGTCGGCGACGGCCTGGGCGGTGGGCAGCGCCGACATCTTGCGCGCGAACTCGTAGAGCCGCCGCGTCGCCTTTACCCGCGTGCCCGCCGCCACCGCCTGCTGGCGCGCCCGCGCGGCGACCGCGGAGGTGACGACGCCCATGGCGAGGAAGATGAAGAGCGCCAGGAGCTCGTGCGGCTGGGCGATGGTGAAGGTGTAGAGCGGGTCGATGAAGAAGAAATTGTAGGCCAGGAAGGAGAGCACCGAGGCGAGGATCGCCGGACGAAAGCCGAAGGCGACCGCCGAGAGCACGACGGCGAGGATGAACACCATCGAGACGTTCGGCACGGCGACGAAGGCCGCCATGCCGAGCCCGACGACGAGGGCGACGAGAACGCCCAGCGCCGACCAGGCATAGGCGCTCGCGCGCTCGGCGCGCTCGGGAACCAGGCGTGCGAGCTTCGCGCGCCAGCCGCGCGGGCCGCGCGCCTCGCGCGGGGCGGTGACGACGTGGACCGCGATGTCGTCGGCGTGGCGCATCACCTGCTCGGGGAGCGCGCGCCCGAGCGCGTGGGCGAGCGCGCCGCGGCGCGAGCGACCGATGACGACCTGCGTCACGTTCTCGAAGCGCGCGAAGCGCAGGGCCTCGCCGACGATGTCGCGGCCGACCAGCACCTGCGTCTGCGCGCCGAGGCTCTCGGCCAGCCGCAGCGCCTGCGCCACGCGCCGGCGCACTTTCGGGTCGAGCGAGCGCTCGGGCTGCTCGACCGTGATCGCGAACCAGGGGGCGCCGATGAGGTCGGCCAGCCGCTTGGCGCTGCGCACCACGGTGTGGGAGGAGGCGTCCGGGCCCACCAGCGCGAGGATACGCTCGCCCGCGGCCCAGGGGCCCTCGATGGCGCCGCCCTGCATGCGCTCGACGAGATCGGCGTCGATCCGCTCGGCGGCGCGGCGCAGGGCGAGTTCGCGCAGCGCAAGAAGGTTCGAGGTGCGGAAGAAGTGCTCGACGGCGCGGGTCGCGGTGTCCTGGACGTAGACCTTGCCGGCGGCGAGGCGCTTGAGGAGTTCGTCGGGCGTCACGTCGACGAGGACGACGTCGTCGGCCTTCTCGAAGACGCCGTCGGGGATCGTCTCGCGCACCCGCACTTTGGTGATGCGCTGGATGACGTCGTTCAAGCTCTCGAGGTGCTGGACGTTGAGCGTCGTCCAGACGTCGATGCCGGCGGCGAGCAGCTCCTGCACGTCCTGCCAGCGCTTGGGGTGGCGCGAGCCGGGCGCGTTGGTGTGGGCGTATTCGTCGACGAGGAGCAGCTTCGGCGCCCGCGCGAGCGCGCCGTCGAGGTCGAACTCCTCGACCATGCGTCCGCGATAGGGGAACGAGGCGCGCGGCAGGACCTCGAGCCCGTCGAGAAGGGCCTGCGTCTCCGCCCGCCCGTGGGTCTCGATTACGCCCGCCACGACGTCGAGGCCGTCCGCGCGGGCGGCGCGGGCGGCCTGGAGCATCGCGTAGGTCTTGCCGGCGCCCGGGAAGGCGCCGAGGAAGATCTTCAGCCGCCCGCGGCCCTCGCGCTCGGCGAGCGCGAGAAGTGCTTCGGGGGAGGCTCGCTGATCGTCCGGCGCCATCCGTCGTCCTCTTTCGTCGTCTTCTCGGGCATCGCCCCGTAGCGTAGCGGTACGCCGTCGGGAACGATCTTGCGAAGACGAAAGCGCGGTGCGTTCGACCCGATCCCGCCGGGCCGACGCGATACCTCAGCGCTCGGCCGCTTCGCGGAGCGCGAGGTTGAGCGCGAGCACGTTCACCTTCGCCTCGCCGAAGATGCCGAATGCGGGGCGCTCGACCTGCGCGTCGACGAGGGCGCGCACCTCCGCCTCGGGAAGCCCCCGGGCGGCGGCGACGCGTGCGACCTGGATATAGGCCGCTTCCGGCGAGATGTCCGGGTCGAGCCCCGAGCCCGAGGCGGTGACGAGGTCGACGGGGATCGGCCCCTCGACGCCCTCCGCCCGCAGGCGCGCGACGTCCGCCTGGATGCGCGCGATCAGGTCGGCGCTGGTCGGCCCGAGGTTCGAGCCGGTGGAGGCGGAGCCATCGTAGCCCGCCGCCGACGGGCGCGGCCGGAACCATTCCTCGCCGTCGAAGGCCTGGCCGACAAGCGCCGAGCCGACGGTGCGGCCGTCGGCGTCGACGACGGGGCTGCCTGCGGCCTGATGAGGAAATACCGCCTGCGCGACGCCGGTGATCGCCAACGGATAAGCGATGCCGGTGAGGAGCGTGAACGCGACGATCATCGTGATCGCCGGGCGGATCGTCGCCGTGAGCCGCGGCGGGCGCTCGGACCGGCCGTGCTCGGCGGGCTCGGGGCGGGCGGGGCGGCGCTCCGGCTCGCCCATGGTGCGTGCGTAGTTCGTCATGGTTCTGGCCTCCTTCAGGCGAGACCGACGGCGGAGATCGCCATGTCGATGATCTTGATGCCGACGAAGGGCGCGACGAGACCGCCGAGCCCGTAGAGGGCGAGGTTGCGGCGAAGCAGGGTGGCCGCGCCGACCGGCCGGTAGGAAACGCCTTTCAAGGCGAGCGGGATCAGCACCACGATGACGAGGGCGTTGAAGATCACCGCCGACAGGATGGCGCTCTGCGGGGTCGCGAGCCCCATCACGTTGAGCGCGCCGAGTTGCGGCAGCGCCGCAACAAAGAGCGCCGGGATGATGGCGAAGTACTTCGCCACGTCGTTGGCGATCGAGAACGTGGTCAGCGCGCCGCGGGTCATCAGCAGCTGCTTGCCGATGCCGACGATCTCGATGAGCTTCGTCGGGTCGCTATCGAGATCCACCATGTTGCCGGCCTCCCGGGCGGCCTGCGTGCCGGTCTGCATGGCGACGCCGACGTCCGCCTGGGCGAGCGCGGGCGCGTCGTTGGTGCCGTCGCCGCACATGGCGACGAGGCGGCCCGCCGCCTGCTCGCGGCGGATGTAGTCGAGCTTGTCCTGGGGCGTCGCCTCCGCGATGAAGTCGTCGACGCCCGCCTCGCCGGCGATGGCCGCGGCGGTGACCGGGTTGTCTCCCGTCACCATCACGGTGCGGATGCCCATGCGGCGGAGCTCCGCGAAACGCTCCTTGATGTCGGGCTTGACCACGTCCTTCAGGTGGATGACGCCGAGGATGCGCGCGCCGTCGGTGAGGCCGAGCGGCGTGCCGCCCGAGCGCGCGATCCGCTCCACCGCCGCGGTGAAAGCCTGCGGCGCCTGGAAGGGCTGCTGCGACGGCTCGCCCTGTGCGAAGCGCAGCACGGCATCCACCGCACCCTTGCGCAGCCGCCGCCCGCCGACGTCGACGCCCGACAGGCGCGTCGCGGCGGAGAATGCGACGAACTCCGCCTCGTCGGCCATCTGCGGCGTTTGCGGGATGGTCGCACGGTAGCGGTCGCGGGCGAGCTCGATGATCGAGCGGCCCTCCGCCGTCTCGTCGGCGAGCGAGGCCAGCACCGCGGCTTCCACCAGCTCGCGCTCGGTGACGCCGGGCACGGCGATCAGCTCGGAGGCCATGCGGTTGCCGAAGGTGATCGTGCCGGTCTTGTCGAGGAGGAGCGTGTCGACGTCGCCCGACGCCTCCACCGCGCGGCCCGACATGGCGAGCACGTTGAACTTCACCAGGCGATCCATGCCGGCGATGCCGATGGCCGAGAGCAGCCCGCCGATCGTGGTGGGGATCAGCGTGACGAGGAGCGCCACCAGCACCGGCACGGCCAGCGCCGCGCCGGAATAGGCGCCGAGCCCCGCCAGCGTCACCACCGCGATCAGGAAGACGATGGTCATGCCCGCGAGCAGGATGTCGAGGGCGATCTCGTTGGGCGTCTTCTGCCGCTCGGCGCCTTCCACGAGCGCGATCATGCGGTCCATGAAGGAGGCGCCCGGGCCCGCGGTGATCTTCACCACGAGCCAATCGGAGACGACGGTCGTGCCGCCGGTCACCGCCGAGCGGTCGCCGCCCGATTCGCGGATGACGGGCGCGCTCTCACCGGTGATCGCGGCCTCGTTCACGGACGCGACACCCTCGATCACGTCGCCGTCGGAGGGGATCAGGTCGCGCGCCTCGACCAGCACCACGTCGCCGACCTGCAGGTCCTCCGCCGGGACCTTCTGGAAGATGTCGCGGCGCGCGGGATCGGCGAGGCGCTTCGCCACCGTGTCGGTGCGCGCGCGCCGCAGCGTGTCGGCCTGGGCGCGCCCGCGCCCTTCCGCGATGGCCTCGGCGAAGTTCGCGAACAGGACCGTGAACCAGAGCCAGGCGGCGATCTGGCCGGTGAAGAGGGCGTCCCCGCCCGCGACGAGGTCGCGGACGAAGAGGATGGTGACCAGGAGCGCCACCACCTCGGTGACGAAGATCACCGGATTGCGCACGAGCTTGCGCGGGTCGAGCTTCACGAGCGCGTCGCGCAGCGCGCGGGTGACGAGCGCGCCGGAGAGGGTGGACGGCGCGGCGGCCGTCGCCTGGGAATGCGTGGTCATGGGATGTGCCTCCGTGCGCTCAGAAGAGGGTCCCGTCGAGCATCATGAAGTGCTCGACGATGGGGCCCAGCGCGAGAGCGGGGAAGAATTGCAGGCCGCCGAAGATCAGGATCACGCCCGCCAGCAGGCCGGCGAAGAGCGGCGTGTCGGTCGGGAAGGTGCCCTGCGAGGGGGCGAGCCGGGGCTTGGCGAGGAGCGAGCCGGCGATCATCATCACGGGCACGATGATGGCGAAACGCCCGAACAGCATCGAGAGGCCGATCGTGGTGTTGTACCAATACGTGTCCGAGCCGAAGCCGGCGAAGGCCGAGCCGTTGTTCCCGGCGCCCGACGTGTAGGCGTACATGATCTCGGAGAGACCGTGCGGGCCGGCGTCCTGGAGGCTCGCCAGCGTCGCCGGCATCACTGCCGAGACCGCCGTGAAGCCCAGGATGAAGAGCGGCATCACGAGGACGGCGAGCATCGCCATCTTCACGTCCTTCGCCTCGATCTTCTTGCCGAGATATTCCGGCGTGCGGCCCACCATCAGGCCCGCCACGAAGACGGCGAGTATCGCGAAGACCAGCATGCCGTAGAGCCCCGAGCCGACGCCGCCGGGCAGGATCTCGCCGAGCTGCATCAGGAAGAGCGGCACGAGGCCGCCGAGCGGCGTGAACGAGTCGTGCATGGAGTTGACCGAGCCGTTGGAGGCGCCGGTGGTGAAGGCGGCCCAGAGCGTCGACATCACCTCGCCGAAGCGGACCTCCTTGCCCTCCATGTTGCCACCCGCGACGCCGAGCGCCTGGACGATCGGGTTGCCCGCGCTCTCCGCCCAGTAGGCGAGGCCGGTGAAGACGAGGAGCGCGCCGGCCATCACCGAGAGGAGCACGTAGCCGTCCCGGTCGCGCGCGGTCATGCGGCCGAACGTGACCGCGAGCGCCAGCGGGATCGCGACGATGGCCCAGAGCTGGAGCGCGTTCGTCCAATAGGACGGGTTCTCGAGCGGGTGCGCCGAGTTGACGTTGAAGAAGCCGCCGCCGTTGGTGCCGAGCTGCTTGATCGCCACCTGCGACGCCGCCGGCCCCACCGAGATCACCTGCTCGGCGCCCTCCACCGTCTGCGCGACGAAGGAGCCCTCCAGCGTCTGCGGCACGCCGAGCGCGACGAGCGCCAGCGCCACGACGATCGCCATGGGCAGCAGCAGGTAGAGCGTGCAGCGGGTGAGATCGACCCAGAAATTGCCGAGCGTGCGCGCCGAGGAGCGGGCAAAGGCGCGGGTCACCGCGATCGCCACCGCGATCCCGGTCGCGGCCGAGACGAAGTTCTGCGTCGTCAGACCCGCCATCTGGGCGAAGTGGGTGAGCGTCGTCTCGCCGCCATAGGCCTGCCAGTTCGTGTTCGTCGTGAACGAGACGGCCGTGTTGAAGGCGAGATCGGTGTCGACCGCCCCGAAGTCCTGCGGATTGACGGGCAGCACACCCTGGAGACGCAGGATCAGGTAGAGCACCGCGAAGCCGGCCGCGTTGAAGGCGAGCACCGCGAAGGTGTAGCCGAGCCAGCCCTGCTCGCGCGCCGGATCGACGCCGGCGAGCTTGTAGAAGCCGGTCTCGACCGGCGCGAGGACGCGCACGCGCCCCTCGAACACGGAGGCCGCATAGCGCCCGAGCGGGATCGCGGTGGCGCTCGCGACGGCGACGAAGAGGAGGATCTGGAACCAGTCGGAAAAGGTCATCGCGGCCTCCTCAAAAATGCTCGGGCCGCAACAGCGCGGCGACGAGGTAGGCGGCGAGACCGGCGGCGGCGAGGCCGCCGAGAACGAGTTCGAAGGTCATGGGGGCGACCTCCGGCTCAAAGCCGCTCGAGGCCGCGCGCGTAGCCGGCCAGAAGGCCGAACACGGCGAGCCCGAGGGCGAGAAAGACGATGTCGAGCATGGACGCTCTCCCGAATGAGCCCACGTCGGGGCGGGTATCGGGACAGCTACCGTGAAGGCGCATAAAAATGCGCGGTGGAATCACGGCCGAAAATATAAAAAATCCATAAAGAGGATTCGAGTGCGCCGAGACGAATGCGGGCAAGACAGTTCCGGCGACGCTTCTACATAAAAGCATTTTTACATCTTGGCCACGAAAATCGTATCGAGCCTTTATGCCCCTCTCGCCATCTTGATCGCATCGCAATCAACGGCGAGACGCAACGTGACTACAGACAGTGAAGCTTCCCGACCCCTATCTCGACTGGCGGCTATCGGCGAGTTCCTCGTCCAGATGGGCTGCCTCTCGATCCTCGTCCTCGGCGCCATGGCGATCCGCGTCCTCGCGCACATGCCGAATTCCTTTTGGGTGCTGCAATGACGATGCCCGATGGAGACCGCATCTTCGTCGTGGGGCGCGACCGGCGCGGACGCTGGGTCGTGCGCGACACCGCCGGCCTCTACGGCGGCTGCTTCGCCTCGCGGCGTGCGGCGCTGTCCTACGCCCGCTTCGAGAGCTGCGGAAAGCGCGACGCCGTTCGCGAGACGAACGCGACGCTCGACGTCTTTCGCTCCCTGGGAGGCTGACACATGCCCACTCTGTTCGTCGATCGGCCGACGACCGGCCTGCTCGCGCGCGTCGAAGCGGCCGGGGAGCCGACAGCGGAACTTATGCGCGATGCGATCGACACGCTCTGCGCACCGCCCGAACTCCCGACGGCGGCACGTGCCGAACGCTGCATCGAGGCGGGCGCCTACCTCGAGGTGGCGTTCCTGCTGCTCGAGAGGTTCCACCCCGATTGGGACGTCGACCGGCTCCGCCGCGAAACCGTCTACGATACGGTTCCGGATCGGCGCACGAGCCTCTCGCGCGTCATCGCCCGCGAGGCGTGGACCTGCCGCTTGCGGCTCCGATCGGGTGATCTCGACCCGACGCATCAGGTCGAGGCCGTTCACCGGGACCGCACGCTCGCCATCCTGGCGGCCACGTTGATGCTCGGGGAGATCGCCGCGAACCGTCGCGGCGATCTCGTGGTCGTCCGATGAGCCGCGCTCATGGTTCGAAGCAGGCGATGGCGTCGCTCGTCATCGCGAGCGTCGCCGTCATCGTCGGCGTCGAGGTGTTCGGCCTCGCCCTCGCGACCGCTTGGGCGACCGGGGGGCTCCTCGGTCTGCACTGGGCGGTGAGCGTCGCCATCGGCGTCGCGCTCGCCGCCCTGGGAGCCTACGTCTTCGTTCCCTTCATCCGGCGTGTCGTCGAAGTCGAGCGCGCCGAGGCGCGCGGCGACGTCGAGACGAACGAGAGCGAGCGGGTGGGCAGTCGCTCGCAGACGGCCGAGGAGGGAGGCCGCGGTGAATAGCACCGCTCGATGGAGGTTCTCATGCTGACGGGAACGACCACCGCCCTCGTCACGCCCTTCGGACCAGACGGCGTCGACGTGCCAGCCCTGCGACGGCTGACGCGGTGGCAACTCGACGAGGGCATCGACGGACTGCTGGTCGGATCCTGGGTCGGGGAGGCGCCCACGCTGACCCCGACCGAGCGCCGCACGGCGATCCGTGCGGTCGTCGACGAGACGGGCGGCCGCGTGCCGGTCGTCGCGGCCGTGGTCGCGAACGCGACAAGCAAAGCGGTCGCTCTGGCGCGGGATGCCGCCGCCGAGGGCGCAGACGGCCTGCTCGTGTGCGTGCCGTTCTACAACAAGCCGACGCAAGCCGGCATCGTCGCGCATTTCGAAGAGCTGTTCTCGGCGACGCCTCTGCCGGTTCTCGTTTCCGTCGAACCCGATCGGACGGCGCTCGATCTGTCGGACGAGACCGTGGCCCGCCTCGCGCGCAACCCCACCTGTGCCGCCTTCGTCCATTCGTCGGGCGATCCGAGCGACATCCGTCGGATCGTGCGCAGCGCGGGACGCGTTCCGGTTCTCGCGTTCCAGGGCGGGCGGAGCGTCGAGAACCGGCTCGCCGGTGCCGTCGGAAGCATATCCGTGGTCGCCAACATTGCGCCCAGGCTGCGATGCGAGGTCGAACGACTTTGCGAGTGCGGTGAGTTCGCTGCGGCCTCCGCCGGAGAAGCACCGCTGAACTCGCTCCTGGAGGTGCTCGGCTCCGAACCGGACCCGGCCGCGCTCAAATCGCTGCTCTCCAAACGCATGCAAGTCGATCCGGCGGTACGTCTGCCGTTGTGCCCGCTCGACCCGGCGATCGCCGATCGGATCGAGCGTGCGCTGCGCAAGTGGAGGGCCGCTGAGAAGCAACGCCGGGAAGCATCCTCGTGCAACGATGCCGATAGTGATCCCGCGATCTTCTAAGAAGACATGACGCGTTCTGTCCGTTGCATCTCGCACTATGAGCGAAGGCTGACCCCTGACGTTGGTTTCGACCTCGCGTAGCCGTTCAATTGATCGACGGTGGGCGCTTGGCTGCCTAACGGTCCACACCGTGTAGATCCAGCCCTCATCGGTCGTAGTAGAGGATGCGCTTGAGCTCGACGGGACCATTCGCGATGCCGAGCCTCTCTGCTGGTGTGCGCTTCTCCCCACGCGCTTCCCCGAGCAGCTTGCCATGAACCGTCCGCGATCGAGGGCGGACGAAATTGTAGTAGATCCGGGCGATGTCGAGGACCTTCTGAACGCGCTCTGCCGAATAGGCTGCCTTCGCGTGCCAGACGCGGGCGTTCTGGGTGGCGCCGGGGCGCGACAGGTAGGCTATGCGGTTCCGGAGCATGCTGAAGTATGAATCGACGCCATGCAGGCTCGCGAGGTCGAGCAGATCAACCTGCTCCGCATCGCGGTCGAGATGGTCAGGGCCATGAGGCAGGCATACGACCGCGACCTCTTTCGCGGGCTCATAGACGGTCTCGATAGGGAGTTTCCAGAACGGAAAGCCGCGCCTGGTCGAACCAGGCAGCGTGCGCTCCTCGATGAACGCCTGCCGGGCCTCGCGGTCTTTTCGTTGGAAGCCTCTGTCTTCGCAGAATTGGCTGAACGCCTCCCGTGAACGGCCGGCGCGTCTCTCTTTCTCGTCGCGTCGCATCTGCTTGTCCACCAGCACGACGCCCGCGCCGACCTTTCCATCGGAGATGCGCTGCTGGAAAACCGAGAGGACCGCGGCGATCGTGGAGCCGTCGAGATCGACCGAGAAGCGCAGCTCGGCTGCTCGCGGAAGCATCCCCTCGAGCCGAATCATGTGCGCGAAGGCGAGGTAGCTCTTGTCTACGATCGCGCCGCGGCGGGGCGGTATCGGCTCATGGTCGCCGGGTGGCTGGATCCCGCTCGCCTGCATCTCGGCCTCCAGCGCCTGGAGCTCGGGAGTGACGCCCATATGCTCACGCTCGTCGAGCGCCTCCACCAGAGCGGCATAGAGGAACGCCTTCGGCTGGTAGCGCGACGAGAGCCGATGAACGTGGAGGTTCCGGTAATCGCCAAGCGCGAGAAGCCGCTTGAACTCCTGCCAGCAGCTGCCGATCGTCGGATCGTAGGCGAGGTCGTGACCGTAGATGAAGCCGGTGTGATTGCAGGCGCTCGCGATTGACGTGATAACCGTGTTGCGGCGGTCGTTCCGGTTGGGCCAGTTCACGAAAATATCTTGAAAGTCGATCGACAGGTGAAAGGGACGTGACGTGGGCAGGCTCGGGATCCTGGCGAGGCGATCACGCTCGAAGCGCACGAACGCACGATGAATGGCGTCGATGTGGCCGTAGACCTCCTCGGCGGTCATGTCCTCGAGGTCCATCAGGTTGCGAATGCCAGCGGCGTTGACGAGCCCCTTCACGATCCGCGTATTCGTGTGTTCACGCCTGGCGTTGGCGAAGCGGATCGCCTTCTCGGTCACGACGGCGCCGCAGGCCTTGCACTTGAAGCGCGGGCGACCTGCCGAGGTCTTTCCATGCCGCCAGAACAGAGCCGGGTGGTCGCGAACTGTCTTGCCGAGGTTGTCGCACATCGGGTGCGGACAAGAAGCATCGTAAATAGTTCCTGATTTGTTCTCTTGACGATCCACTTCATTTAAGATTGCTTTGTGGGAGTAGACGGTCGGCTTGCTGAAGCATGCTTCGCAAACGATTCGGGTGTTGGGCCCGACGAAGTCGATCGTGTAGCGCCCGACCTCGGCGGGGTTGCGGAGAGCGCGCTGGGTGACGGGAAGGTCACGAGGGGCCACGCCGAAGTTGCGGCACCTCGGGTTGCGGCAGAACATCAGAGGTAGGCCGCGGACCGAAGTTTGCAGCAAATCCTTCAGCTGGTTCCGGCCCGAATTCGGGCTGACAGTCAGGTTCGGCATTTTTCAAGCTCAGAAAGGCTTTGAACCCTACTACAGCTTCGCTTTTCCACACAAGTCCGGAACGCCTCGCTGTAGGGGAAGGACGGGGTTCGGCGGCGATGTACGAAACCTCTCAGTTTGCACACGCCCTACGCGTCGTCCCCCTGATCGTCCTCGTCCCCCTCCGCCTCCAGCGGCACGAACAGGTCGTCCGCCTCGAGCGGCTCCTCGTCCTCGCGCAGCGCATCGTCGTCCGACGGCAGCGGCACGGAGAGGCCCGGCGGCAGGCGGCCGTCGAAGAAGCCCGATCCCTTCAGCTCCTCGAGGCCCGGCAGGTCGCCGATGGCGTCCAGCCCGAAATGGTCGAGGAAGGCGCGGGTCGTGCCGTAGGTGACCGGGCGGCCCGGTGCGCGACGGCGCCCGCGCAGGCGCACCCATCCCGCCTCGATCAGCGTGTCGAGCGTCCCCTTGGACGTCGACACGCCGCGGATCTCCTCGATCTCGGCGCGGGTGACCGGCTGGTGGTAGGCGACGATGGCGAGCGTCTCGAGCGCGGCGCGCGAGAGCTTGCGCGGCTCGACCACGTCCTTGGCCATCAGCCAGGAGAGATCCTCCGCCGTGCGGAAGGCGAAGCCGCCGGCGACCCGCACGAGATTGACCCCGCGCCCGGCGTAGTAGGCCGCGAGATCCTCGACCAGCCGCGGCACCCGCGCGCCCGCCGGCAGCTTCTCGGCGAGCTCGGCCTCCGAGAGCGGCACGGCGCTGGCGAAGAGGAGCGCCTCGGCCATGCGCAGATGCTCGGCGTGCTGCCGCGCCTGCGCGATCTCGGTGGAGAGCCGCTCGGAGAGCGCGGCGAAGCGGCGATCGACGTTCATGGCCGAGGCTCCGGGACCCACCGCGACACGGGCTCCGCCCGCTTCTCGCCCGAAGCCTTGAGCCAGATCGGCCCAAAGGCGCGCTCCTGGCGCAGCGCGACACGCCCCTCGCGGGCGAGCTCGAGGGAGGCGGAGAGCGCCGAGGCGCGTACCGTGGCGCGCTCGGCCGGCGTCGTGGCCCAGCGCATCAGCCAGTCGTCGAGCACCATCCAGTCGACCGCGTGGCCGACGAGCCGCTCCAGCGCCTCGCGCGCCTCCGCCAGCGACCAGACCACGCGCCGCTTGAGCGTCACGCGGGAGGCGACCTGCTTCTGGCGCTGGCCGGCGTAGGCCTTCAGGAGGTCGTAGAGGCTCGCCTCGTAGAGCGGGCGGGTGCGCACCGCGATCGGCTCGGGCGCGCCACGGGCGTGGATGTCGCGGCCCAGACGCGTCCGAGCATCGAGCGCGCGGCCGGCTGCGCGGATCAGCTCGAGCCGCCGCAGGCGCTCGGCGAGCGCGCTGGCGAGCTCCTCCGCCGAGGGCTCCTCGCCCTTCGGCGGCTCGGGCAGCAGCAGGCGGGACTTCAGGTAGGCGAGCCAGGCGGCCATGACGAGGTAGTCCGCCGCGAGCTCGAGGCGCATGCGCCGCGCCTCCTCGACGAAGGCGATGTACTGCTCGGCGAGCGCCAGGATCGAGATCTCGCGCAGGTCCACCTTCTGGCGCCTGGCGAGATCGAGCAGCAGGTCGAGCGGACCCTCGTAGCCGCCGACGTCGACGACCAGCGCGGGCTCGCCGTCCTCGCGGACGAGCGCGCGGTCCTCCTCGTCGAAGCCGATGGTGCGTGCGCTGCCCAACTCGATTCCTCTCCGCTCCAGCGGGAGAGAATCACCCGGTTCGGGCCTCGGGAGCAAGCACGGGGGCGAGCGCGGCGGCGAGGCGGGCGCGTGCGTCCACAGGATCGAGCGGATCGGCGCGCCGCCGGCGCATCGCGAGCGCCGCATCCGCCCGCCGCGCGGCGTCTCCCGCCAGCGCGGGCGCGACGGCGGCAACGGCGCGCATCTCGTCCATGGCCCCCGAGCAGTGCAGGATGACGTCGCAGCCCGCCGCCAGCGCCGCGCGGGCGCGCGCGTCGAAGCCGCCGGCGAGCGCCTTCATGCCGAGGTCGTCGGTCATCAGGAGCCCGTCGAAACCGATGTCGCGGCGGATCACCTCGGCGATCACGCGCTGCGACGTCGTCGCGGGGGCGTGCGCGTCGAAGGCGGCGTAGACGACGTGGGCGGTCATGCCGAGCGGCATGTCGGCGAGCGCCACGAAGGGGGCGAGGTCGCTCGCCTCGAGCTCCTCCTGCGTCGCCTCGACCAACGGCAGCGCGAGGTGGCTGTCGACGCCGGCCCGACCGTGGCCGGGGATGTGCTTGATCACCGGCAGGACGCCCTCGTCGAGCAGCCCCTCGGCGGCGGCCCTGCCGTAGCGGGCGACGAGGGCGGGCGTGTCGGCATAGGCGCGATCGCCGATGATGCCGTGCGCGCCCGGCACCGGCACGTCGAGGCAGGGAACGCAGTCGACGTCGATGCCGACCGCGGCGAGCTCGGCGGCGATCAGCCGGGCGCCGAGCCGGCAGAGGTCGAGCTTCTCCTCGAGCGGGCGATCGAGCCGATGGTAGACGGCGGCCGGCGGATGCGCCGGCCAGTGCGGCGGGCCGAGCCGCTGCACGCGCCCGCCCTCCTGGTCGACGAGGATCGGCGCATCGCGCCCCACCGCCTCGCGAAGCGCCGCGCACAAGGCCCGCACCTGGCCCGGGCTCTCGACGTTGCGCTTGAACAGGATGAAGCCCCACGGGTCCGCTTCCCGGAAGAAGGCGGCCTCCTCCGGCGCGAGGGCGGTGCCGGCGAGGCCGAGGATCATGGACGCGGGCACGGGATCACCTCACGGGAAGGGTCGCAACCACGCTCCGACCGCCTCCTCCCCGCAGGGGAGGACGGAGGCCGAAGGCCGGAGGGTGGGGAGGACAGCGGGCCGGCCCGCTCGTAGGATCGAACGGCCCCACCGCCCGCGCTTCGCGCGGACTCCTCCCCTGCGGGGAGGATGCGAGGACGCGGGCCGCGTCACTGGTTCGACGCGACGAAGCAGTCGCCCTGGGCGGCCTTGATCTGGTCGCAGGCCTGCGTCGCGCGCTCGCGCGAGTAGGGCCCGACGCGCACCCGGTAGATCGTGCTGCCGTTGACCACCGCCTGGCGGATGATCGGCTGGCCGTCGCCGATGATGCTCGCGTACTGCCCCTGCAGCTGCGCGAACGCCGCCCGCGCGCTGTCCTCCGACCCGCGGATGGCGAGCTGGACGGCGAAGCCCCCGGTCGGCGCCGCCGGCTGGGCGGCGGGCACCGCGGCCTGCGGCAGAGCCGAGAGCTGGAGCGGGCCGCTGGGCGCGGCGGGCTGGGCCGGCCGGGTCGCCACCGGAAGCGAGTCGCGCGGCGGAGCCGGCGGGGGCAGCGGCGCCGAGGCGGTGATCGGGGCCGTCGCGTCCACGGCGGGAAGGTCCGCCGCCGGCAGATCGTCCGCGGCGGGCGCGGGCAGATCATCGGCGGCGGGCTGCGCGATCGGGGCGAGCGGCGCGAGGG
>NZ_JBQTCJ010000066.1:0-25796 GCF_052380005.1 Salinarimonas sp. NSM | reverse complement strand
CTGATCTGTCAACCATTCATCCGGTCAGATCTGTCAACCCTTTATCCGCTGGACAACGTCGGCGGGCTGCATCCACGGCGCTCTTCCGCCGACGACGCGAGCGCCGCTCCCCCCCCCTGAGGCGGGGACGGCCCGCGCCAACGGGCCAGAGACCGGGTCTCGGAGCGCGCGGGATCGGGCCGCCAGCCACCGCGCGAGAGGCCGCCGTCACGTGCTGCCAGCGTGCCGCCGTGCTCGCTGCGGTCAAGGGCTTCGCCCTCCTCCGCTGCGCTTCGGCCGCTGCGCGGTGACCTCCGCTGCGCGCGTCGGCGCGTGCGGAAGCACGACGGCTCCAGGGGGATGACGGGTCCCCGACCCACCAGGGGGATGGGACTCTGAGGGAAGAAGCGCTGCGGCGGTCCGAACCGCACCCCCCTCGTCGCCCGACCCGGCGAGCGCCGCTCCCGCCCCCTCGGGCCACGTGTGCGGTGCGCTTCGATCCTCGGCTTGGAATGGGAGAGGGGCCGAGCGGCGCTCCCACGCGAATGCGCGATGCTGCAGCGTCCCACAGCCTGTAGTATCCTCGCCGCGTCCGCCAATCCGGATTGCAGCACGACACAGCGCCAGAGCCGGGCCGATGCGACGATCGACGTTCCCCCGCCGGACCCTTCCGGTCTTCGTCCGCGCCGCGATCATCGCGCTGCTCGCGGGTGCCGTCGCCGGAGCGGCCTACTTTCTCGACGTCGTCCCGGGTGTCGTCGCCGCCGTCGTCGCGGCGCTGACGCCCGCGTTCCACGTCGTCCGCGACTACCTCGGGCTCACGACGCCTCTCGAAATGGCCGCGCATTTCGGCGTCGCCGTCTTCGCATGGGCGGCGGTCGTTCTGTCGACTCCGTTCGGTCGCGCTATCGTCGACCGCGTCTGGCCCGTCCGGCCGCCCATCCTGAAGCCGGTGCGATGGCGCCCCGACGTCCCGCCCGACCACCCGGAGCATCCGCGTCCGCTGGTCGGGCGCGACGCGGAGCTGTCCGCGCTCAAGCGCTTCGCCGGCTCCGCATCGGGAGACGGGCCGCGGTGGACCGAGCTCGTCGGCGTCATGGGCGTGGGCAAGACGAAGCTCGCCATGGAGTGGCTGTCCTATCTCGAGAGCAAGGGATGGGACGCCGGCCTGCTCGACGGCGACGTGCGCGCGATCGCGCGGACGCGCCTGCGCCAAAAGACCGCGATCGTGATCGACGAGGCGACGCGCGATCCCGATCTCGCCGCGAAGCTGAACGCCCTGCTCGCGACGACGGGGCAGGTCCGCGTCCTCCTCGTCGATCAGCTCTCGCTCGATCTCGAAGTCTCGCGGGACGCCGCCCGCGACGAGCGCATCCGCGATGCCTTCCACCCCGGGGCGAGGCTGACGCCGCTCGGCGAGGGCGAGCTGCACCGGATCGCCCCCGAACGCACGCCGAACGAGGTGGCGGCGGCCGAGGGACGACCGCTCCTGGTCCTGCTCGGACCCGATCCTCGGCGCACCATCAGCGTGCGAGCGGGCGAGCGCGTGGCCGCCGCTTCGGCCGAGGACCTGCGCTACCTGGCCTTCGCGGCGCTCGCGGGCCCCCTCCCGCTCGCCGAGGCGCGCCGGCACGGCGCCATCCCGCGCCTCGCCGTGCGCGCGCGGCTGCACGAGGGCGTCCCGGATCAGGACCTGAAGCGGCGCATGCCGGCGATCGCGCCCGAGCCGCTGGCGAACGAGGTACTGCTGCGCTGGGCGCGCGAGTGCGACGAGGACGACTGGCGCTCGCTTCTCGCGGCAGCAGTGGCGGCGAACGCCGCCGGCGTAGAGGCCCGCCTGCGGCAGCTCTGGCTTGGTTTCGCCCGTCGCCCCGAAGACGGCGCCCTTTGTGAGGCGATGCAGGCCGCCTTCGACGCATGCGCGCCGGAGCGGGCGCAGGCCGCGCATCAGCGGGCCGAGCGCATATTGGCACGTTTGGTCCAAGACGGAGTGCTGTCGGCCGAAACTGATCGCGCTGTCGCCGAGTTGTCCGCGCTGGCGAACGGACGACCAGCCGACCGAACGCTGCAGGCATTATTCGCTGGGGGCGCGGTCACAGCGATCCTCCACTGTGGTCAAGCGCAGGAGTTCGCCAAGCTGGAGCGGTGGGGGGAGCAACTGGTCGACCTCGTCGACAATTCCCGCTGGGTTGACGACGCCGCGATCCAGCTCCGTGGCGCGATGGGCGCGGTCAACGCCATTTACCACTTTGGTATGGCCCAGGACTTCACTGGGGTGGAGCGGTGGGGGGCACGGCTCGTCGGCCTTGCCAACAATCCGCGATGGGTGGACGACGCCGCGATCCAGCTCCATGGCGCGATGGGAGCGGTCAACGCCATGTCCCAGTATGGTAACACCAAGGACTTCGCCGGGCTGGAGCGATGGGGGGAACAGCTGGTCGGCTTGGTCGACGATCCGCGCTGGGTTGACGACGCCGTGATCCAACTCCGTGGCGCTATGGCCGCGGTCAACGCCATTTTCCACTATGGTAACGCCCGGGACTTCGCCGGGCTGGAGCGGTGGGGTGCACGGCTCGCCGAACTCGCCGACGATCCGCGCTGGGTTGACGACGCTGTGATCCAGCTCGAGCGTGCGAAAGGCGCGGTGAACGCCATGTCCCAGTATGGTGACGCCAAGGACTTCGCCGGGCTTGAGCGATGGGGTGCACGACTCGTCGCCCTCGCCGAGCATCCGCGCTGGGCGGACGACGCTACTTTACAACTTCTCTGCGCGACGGGCGCGTTTAACTCTATTGTCGATTATGGTCGCGCGCAGGACTTCGCCGGGCTGGAGCGGTGGGGTGCACGGCTCGTCGCTCTCGCCGAGAATGCGCGTTGGGTGAACGACGCAGCGATCCAGTTCGAGCGCGCGAAAGGCGCGGGCAACGCAATGATCTACTATGGTCAAGCGCAGGACTTCGCCGGGTTGGAGCGGTGGGGGGAACAACTGATCGTCCTCACCGACGATCCGCGCTGGGTTGACGACGCCGCAATGCAGCTCGCGCGCGCGAAAGGCGCGGGCCACGCCATCGGTCACCATGGCGCGGCGCGGGACTTCATCGGGCTGGAGCGATGGGGAAGCCGGCTCGTCGCGCTCGTGGACGATCCGCGCTGGGCGGAAGACGCCGCGGTCCAGCTTAACGGCGCGATTGGCGCGGCCAACGCCATCAATCATGTCGACGGACCCGGCCTCGCCCGATGGCGCGCCCAGCTCCGCAGGATCGCTTTGCGCATGCCGCACGTGCTCGAAATTCAGGAGCTCGCCGGGCGGCACACTCTCGCCTTCGCCCAATCCGGCGCCAGCGACAGCCGCGAGATCGCGTGACGCAGCCCCCCGCGACCCCACGCCCCCCGCCACCCCCTCGCCATCCCCCCGTTCCCCCGCTACAACTCCCTCCACCACCCGCCCGCCCCGGGAGCCCGCCCGCATGTCCCACCCGTCCACCTCCCCCCAATTCAAGGACAACGCCCACGCGGCGCTGCACGATGTCCAGCTGCAGCGGGCGCTCTCGAACGTGCGGGTGGGGTTCATCGAGAAGCGGGCGAAGGCGGCGGGGAAGCTGCCGGAGTTCGAGGCGCTGCGGGATTCCGCGCGCGACATCAAGGATCACGTGCTCGCCCATCTCGACCTCTACCTCGAGGCCTACGTCGCCAAGGTGGAGGCGTCGGGCGGGGTGGTGCACTTCGCGCGGGACGCGGCGGAGGCGCGGGCCATCGTCACCGACATCTGCCGGGAGAAGGGCGCGCGCACCGTCACCAAGGGCAAGTCGATGATCTCCGAGGAGATCGGGCTCAACGACCACCTCGCCGCGGCGGGCATCGAGCCGGTGGAGACGGATCTCGGCGAGTACATCATCCAGCTGCGCCACGAGACGCCCTCGCACATCATCGCGCCCGCCGTGCACGTCAACGCCTCGCAGGTCGAGGAGGACTTCCGCCGCGCCCACACCCATCTCGACGCGAAGCGCGACCTCTCCGAGCCGGTGAACCTGCTGACCGAGGCGCGCGGCGTGCTGCGCGAGCGCTTCCTCGCCGCCGACGTCGGCATCACCGGGGCGAACTTCCTCGTGGCCGAGACCGGCACCTCGATCATCGTGACCAACGAGGGCAACGGCGACCTCACCCAGATCCTGCCGAAGACCCACGTCGTGCTCGCCTCGATCGAGAAGCTGGTGCCCACGCTCGAGGACGCCGCCCAGCTCCTGCGCGTGCTGGCCCGCTCCGCCACCGGCCAGGAGCTGTCCGTCTACACCACCTTCACCACCGGCCCCCGCCGCCCCGAGGACCTCGACGGGCCGGAGAGCTACCACGTCGTGCTGATCGACAACGGCCGCTCGTCCATGCTGGGTACCGAGTTCGAGGACATGCTGCGCTGTATTCGATGCGGCGCTTGCATGAACCACTGCCCGGTCTACCACGCCGTCGGCGGCCATGCCTACGGCTGGGTCTATCCCGGACCGATGGGTGCCGTGCTGACACCGTCGCTCATCGGCGTCGACAAGGGCGGGCATCTTCCGAATGCCTCGACGTTCTGCGGGCGCTGCGAGAGCGTCTGCCCCGTGCGCATTCCGCTGCCGAAGCTGATGCGGCACTGGCGCGAGCGCGAGTTCGAGCGCCATCTCTCGCCCGCCACCGTCCGCTCCGGCATCGCGGCGTGGGCCTTCTTCGCCAGGCGCCCGGCGCTATACCGGCTGGCCACGCGGTTGGGCATGAACCTCCTCGCCTTCGTGGCGCGCAAGAAGGGCGGGGCCAAGGGCCGCTTCGCCCGGCTGCCCTTCGCCGGAGGCTGGACGGAGCATCGCGACTTCCCCGCTCCCCAGGGCGGCACCTTCCAGGAGCGCTTCGCCCGCGAGCGGGCGGGCAAGGCGGCACGGCCCGCCGTGAAGACCGCGGCGTGAGGAGAACGCCATGAGCACCGCCCGCGACGAGATCTTCGCCTCCATCCGCCGCTCGCTCGGCGTCACCGGGCGCGAGCGCCCGCGCCGCTCGATCGTCGAGGAGCGCATCGCCCGCGCGCCCGCCGGCGTCGTCCCCGCCCGGGGAGCGGTGACCGGACGCGCGCGCATCGAGCTGTTCATCGCCCAGGCCGAGGCGGCGCTCGCCACCGTGAGCGAGGTCGACGCGCCCGACGCGGTTCCCGCCGCGATCGCGCAGTGGCTGCGCGCCCACAACCTCGCCGCCACGCTGCGCATGGGCGCCGACCCGCGGCTCTCGGCGATGCCGTGGGGCGAGACGCCGCTCGCGATCGACGCGGGTCCGAGCGACGGGAGCGACCTCAACGCGGTGAGCCACGCCGAGGCCGGCGTCGCCGAGACCGGCACCTGCGCCCTCGTCTCGGGGCCGCAGAATCCCTCGACGCTCAACTTCCTGCCGGACAACCACGTGATCGTGGTGGATGCCGCCGACATCGTGGGCGACTACGAGAGCCTCTGGGGGCGCCTGCGCGAGCGCTTCGGCAAGGGCGTGCTGCCGCGCACGGTGAACTGGGTCACCGGCCCCTCGCGCTCCGCCGACATCGAGCAGACCATGTTCCTCGGCGCCCACGGCCCACGCCGCCTGCACATCGTCGTCGTCGGCGGCAGGGAGAGCACGGCGGCGTCCTGAGCCGGCGCCGCGCGTCGGGACCCGACGCGATCGCAAGCCGCGCGCAAGCGTCGGCGCGCACCGTACGTCGGCAGGGTGCTGATCGTCCGCGCCCGCCGGCGAGGGCGCCCCGATGCGGCTCGATCAGGCCTATTCCCTCTTCCACGTCGACCGCCGCCGCGGCGAGCGGCTCGCGCTGGCGCTGCCGTGCCGAATCGTGCTCGGCGACGGCACGGCGTTCGCGGGCGAGACGCGCTGCGTCTCCCCGGACGGCGCCGTGCTCGCGACCGCCGCTCCCGTCCTCGAAGGCGAGATCCTGACGCTGGCGATGGCCGAGATCGGCGTCGCCCGGGGGCGGGTGGTGCGGTTCGTCGAGGACGGCGTCGCCGTCGCGTTCGAGCGGGAGGGGCGCGAGGGACGGACGGCAGCCCTGGTCTGGCTCGAGGAGCGGCTCGAGGGACGACGCACGGAGCTGCGCGCGCATCCCCGCGGCCTGCCGCCGCCCGCCACCGCGACGCTCACCGTCATCGACGAGCCGCCGGAGATCGCCCCCGTGGCGGTCGCGGATCTCTCCTTCGGAGGCGCCCGGCTGGCCTCGCCGCTGCGGCCGGGCCTCGGCGCGCCGGTGCGCCTGGGCGGCCTGCCGGCGCGGGTCGTGCGGCACACGCCGGACGGCTTCGCGATCGTGTTCACGGGTCCGTGATCGCCCTCACGACGCGGCAGGAGTCCTTGAGGGGACGGGCGAAATTTCGGCGGCGGCGCCGGGCCGGCGGGCGGGCCGTCGGGCACCCGACCGGTGGGCGGTTTCCCCCCGGGGCGATTTCCCTATAGTGCGGCGCGTGGCGCCGGGATTCGGCGGCACATCCGCCCCGCGCGGCACTCTTCCCCCGTCCGAAGCCCTCCCCTGGATCATGCGCCAGCACTCGTCGCTCATCGTCTTCATTCGCTCGCATACGCGCCTGGCGACCATCGCCCTCGTGATCTCGCTGGCGCTCGCCATCGTGGTGCTGCTCGGCGCTGCCGCGCGGGCGCAGGTCCCCGGTCTCGCCATCCCCGGCATCGCGGCGCAGGAGGAGGCGCCGGCGGACGAGGCGCCGGCCGGCGAGCCGACGGACGCGGCTCTGTCCCCGGAGATCGAGGCGCTCCGCGCAGTCCTCGCCGATGACGCGGCGCGGGCGCGCCTGCTCGAGGCACTCGCCGCCACCACACCGGCCGGGGACGCCGTCGCGGCCGCCGCTGCGGCGCAGGAGGAGGCGCCACTGCCCTTCGCGACGCTGATCGCGGAGCAGACCCGCGCCGTCGCCGAGCAGGTCGCCGGCTTCTTCGCCGTTACCGGGCGCGCGCTCGACACCGTCAGCGCCCTGTGGCGCGACGTCGATGCAGGGGACGTCGAGCGGCTCGGGCGGATCGTCACCGGGCTCGGCCTCGTCATTGCCGTGACGGTCGGCAGCTACCTCCTGCTGCGCTGGTTCGCGAGCCGGCTGGGCGACCGCTTCGCCCGCCATCGGCAGACGGGCAACGTCATCGGGCGCATCGTGCTGTCGGTCGCGACCTTCCTCGTCGAGGCGCTGGCGCTCGCCGCCGCGTGGGCCATCGGCACGTTCGTCGCGGTGAACTGGGGCCCGACGGGGATGAACGCGCTGAACCAGCAGCTCTTCCTCAACGCCTTCGTCATGGCCGAGGTGATCAAGCTCGGCGTGCGCGCGGTGCTGCGGCCGAACCGGGGAAGCCTGCGCATCGTGCAGGCGATCTCGGACACGGCCGCCGCATACTGGTACTTCTGGATCGGCCGCATCACCTCGATCGTGGCCTACGCCTTCCTCTTCGTCGCGCCGATCGCCTCCTGGAGCGTCTCCTTCGCGGCGGGCCAGGCGATCCGCACGCTCGCGATCCTCGCCGCGTGCCTCGTCGGCGTGCTCGTGACGCTGCAGAACCGCGATGCCGTGCGCCGCATCATGCTGCGCCGGGCCGTCAACGGCCAGAACGACGCCACCGCGCGCTTCATGGCGGCGCTGGCGCGGGTCTGGCACGTGCTCGCGATCGTCTATTTCGTCGCCCTGTTCTTCATCTGGACGACGCGCCCGCGAGAGGCGCTGACCTACATGCTCTCGGCGACGGTCGAGAGCGCGATCGCCATCGCCGTGGGGGTGGGCATCGCGATGCTGCTGTCGCGCTTCATGACGGGGGGCATCCGCCTGTCGCCCGACGTGAAGCAGCGTCTTCCGCTGCTCGAGTCGCGTCTCAACGCCTTCGTGCCCAAGATTCTGCATGTGATCCGGCTCGTCGTGCTCGTCGGCATCCTCGTTGCGGTGGCGCAGGCGTGGGAGCTGTTCGACTTCCTCTCCTGGGCCTCCACGGGCGTGGGGCTCGCGGTGACGACGTCGCTGATCTCGGCCTTCCTGCTCGTGCTCGTGGGGATCGCTCTCTACATCCTCGTCTCGTCCTGGGTCGAGTACCGCCTCAACCCGGACTACGGCACGCCGCCCACGGCCCGCGAGCGCACGCTCTTGGCGCTCTTCCGCAACGCCTTCACGGTGACGCTCGTCGTCGTCATCGCGATCATGGTTCTGGCCGAGCTCGGCGTGAACGTCGGGCCGCTGCTGGCGGGAGCCGGCGTCGTCGGCCTCGCGGTCGGCTTCGGCGCGCAGAAGCTCGTGCAGGACGTCATCACCGGCGTGTTCATCCAGCTGGAGAACGCCATGAACGAGGGTGACGTCGTTTCGGCGGGCGGCATCTCCGGCGTGGTCGAGCGGCTGACCATCCGCTCGGTGTCGATCCGGGACCTGCAGGGCACCTACCACGTGGTGCCGTTCTCGAGCGTCGACAGCGTCTCCAACATGATGCGCCACTTCGCCTACTACGTCGCCGACATCGGCGTCGCCTATCGCGAGAACGTCGCCGAGGTGAAGCAGGCCATGCAGGACGCCTTCGACCTGCTGACGCGCTCGGAGGATCACGGCGCGAACATCCTCGGCCCGTTCGAGCTCATGGGGGTGGAGGCGCTGGCGGACTCCGCGGTCGTCGTCCGCGGGCGGATCAAGACCGCTCCCGGCAAGCAATGGGGCACGGGGCGTGCCTACCTGGAGGTGGTGAAGCAGGTCTTCGACGAGCGCGGGATCGAGATCCCGTTCCCGCACCTCACGCTCTACGCCGGCGAAGGCAAGACCGGGACGGCGCCGCCGCTCCACATCCTGGCCGAACGTGCGACGACGAGCGCCGCGCCCGCCGCCGCGCACCAGGTCGCGACGGCGGACGAGGCCGTCGAGAGCATCGCCGGCAACGTCACGTCCGCGCCCGAGGAGACCGGCGCGAAGGCTTGAGGGCGGTTCGGCCGACGGCCGCGGCGTCGACCTCCGGCTCCTCCTCGCCGAGGCCCGCGCGCAGGGCCGCGATCGTCTCGGCGAGGAGCGGGGCGAGCGTGCCGAGCGCGGTCGCGTCGGGGAGCGTGCCGGGATCGCGCGCCGCCGCCTCGATCGCGGCGAGGCGCGCGGCGAGCGCCGCGGCGCCGACGTTGAGGCTCATCGACTTCAGCGCGTGTGCCGCGCTCGCGACCTGCGCCGGCTCGGCACCCTCGGCGACCGCCGCGACGAGCTGCGCCAGCGCCGGTGGGGCGTGCTCCAGGTAGAGGCCGAGGATGCGCCGCAGGAAGCCGGCGCCGGTGGTCTGCGCCATCTCCGCGATGCCGGCGACGACCTCCTCGTCGAGGAGCGCCTCGGGATCGGACGTGGCCTCCCCGGCCGGAGCGCCGGCGACCTCCACCGGCGCGGTCCCGGCGATCGCGGATCCTGAAGCGGGTAGATGCGCCCCGAGCACCTGCGCCAGGGCGGCGAGGGTGAAGGGCTTGTGCAGCACGCCGTCCATGCCGGCCTCGCGCCAGGCCTCCGCGCCCGCCCCTACCACGTGGGCCGTGAGCGCAACGATCGGCGTGCGGGCGGTGCCGCTGCCCGCCTCGTGGGCGCGGGTGAGGCGGGTCGCCTCGAAGCCGTCGAGCTCGGGCATGGAGCCGTCCATCAGCACGAGGTCGATGCCACCGGCCGTGATCGCATCGAGCGCCTCACGCCCGTTGGTCACCGTGCGCGCGGCGATCCCGAGCCGCGAGAGCGCCTCGCAGGCCACCTCGCGGTTGACCGCGCTGTCGTCGGCGACGAGGACCCGGGCTCCGGGGAAGCACGGGAGGGCCGCGGCGGCGCCGTCGCGGGCGGCTTCCTCCCGTGGGAATGCGCCGCCGTCGACGAGACGGGCGAGGGCGAGCGTCCACTCGCTCGGCGCCAGCGGCCGGCGCAGCAGCGCATCCGCGAGGCCCCGCGCGCGGGCCTCCTCGCCGGCGCGCTCCCCGATCGGCGACAGCGCGAGCACCCGCCGCGCGCCTGGGGGCCGGCCCGTCCGCAGCAGCGCGTCCGCATCGACGATCCAGTCGGCGTCCGGTCCGGCCGTGTCCGGCTCCGTGGTGTCCGGCTCTCGGAGGTCGAACCCCGCCGCGGCGAGGCCGAGCGACAGCGCGGTGCGGGTCGCCGCGCCCGCCGCGGCGACGATCGCGACGCGCGACGCGTCGAGCCGCGGCGCCGCCGGCGCGCCGTCCTCCATGGCGATGCAGGGCAGCTCCACGACGAAGCAGGAGCCCTCTCCCAGCACGCTCTCGACCCTGATCTCGCCCCCCATCGCGGCGACGAGGCGCTGGACGATGGACAGGCCGAGCCCGGTGCCGCCGAAGCGCCGGGTGGTCGACTGGTCGGCCTGGGAGAAGGCGGAGAAGATCGTCGCGCGCTTCTCCTCGGGTATGCCGATGCCCGTGTCCTCCACGTGGATCGTCACCCGCCCGTCCGCGGCGGCGACCCGCACCAGCACGTGGCCCGTCTCGGTGAACTTCAGGGCGTTGTTGACGAGGTTGGCGATGACCTGCGTCAACCGCACCGGATCCCCGACGATCCGCGGCAGCGCCGGGTCGACCGCGGCGGCGAGGTCGAGCCCCTTGCCGGCGGCGCGCTCGCCGAACAGGGTTACCACCGTCTCCACCGCCTCGCCCAGATCCACGGGTGCCGCCTCGAGCTCGAGCTTGCCGGCCTCCACCTTGGCGAAGTCGAGGATGTCGTTGATGATCGCGAGCAGCGACTGGCCGGAGCGGGCGATCACCTCCGCGTAGCGCCGCTGGCGCTCGGGCAGATCGCCGGCGGCGAGCAGCTCGGCCATGACGAGCATGCCGTTCATGGGCGTGCGGATCTCGTGGCTCATCGTGGCGAGGAAGTCGGACTTGGCGCTGCTCGCCCGCTCTGCGGCGTCCTTGGCGGTGGCGAGATCGCGGGTGCGTTCCTCCACCTCGCTCTCCAGGCGCTCGCGGTGCTGCGCGAGGCGCGCGTCGCGCCGGCGGATCTCGCCGAGCATGGCGTTGAAGCCGAGCGCGAGCTGGCCGATCTCGTCGTCGCTCTCGACGGGGCAGGCCTCGTCGTAGTCGTGCGCCTCGCGCACCCGCTGCATCGTCGCCGACAGGGTCAGGAGCGGACGGGTGATCGCCCGCTGGAGCCGCCAGGCGATGGCGAGGCCGATCGCGCTCGCCACCACCGCCGCACCGAGCCCGAAGGCGAGCACGACGAGGAGACGCCCCCAGAGGTCGCCGGTCTCGGACGTCAGCTCGAGCCGTCCGACCTCGACGCCGCGGTGGCGGACCGGGACGCCGACGACGGCGGTGCGCGAGGACAGCACGGCCGTCACCGAGAGCGGCGTCCCGTCGTCGAGGACGAGATCGCCGACGAGGCGCACGCCCGAGCCGATCTCCTCGAGGACGGCCCCGGTGCGATCTGTAACCGTCACGTGCGTGATGTCGGGTAGGCGACTGATGGCGCGGACCGCCTCGAAGATCGAGTCGCGGTCGTGCGCTGCGACGGCCTCAGCGCTCGCCGCAGCGAAGGCGTGGGCGACGGCGAGCAGGCGTTCGCGCTTCTGCTCGCCGTAGCGCTCGACCTCGAGCCAAAGGCTCGCCGCGGAGCCGAGGGTGAGTGCGATCAGCACGGAGATCACGACCAAACGGCCAAGCTTTCCGACGACTGATCTTCTGGGTTGCAAGTGACCACTCCCGCGTCCGAGCGTCTACACGCTGGTCTCTGCGCGCGACTATGGCGGCGAATGAGTAAGTGCGGGCTTAACTAACCGATTTAATCCGCCATTCAGGGATTGCGCCTAAAGGTCATCGTCCAGGAAGGGCGGAACCGATGCTTCTCGGCAAGACAAACGCGGGTTTTCTCTACGTGTTCGACAGCCCGACGCGCCTCCTCGTGGTGGACGACGACCCGATCATGCGTGAGATCGCGGTCGGGCATCTCGACCATCCGGGCGGTGAGGTCGTGACGGCCGGCGACGGCGAGGAGGCGCTCGCGATCCTGCGGCGGGACGCCCGGTTCGATATCGTTCTGTGCGACCTCGAGATGCCCCGGATGAACGGCTTCGGGCTTCTCGCGGAAATGCGGCGCGATCCTAGGATGCGGAATCTCCCCGTCGTCGTGATCACGAGCCGCGACGACATGTTCGCGATCGACCGTGCCTACGAGGTCGGCGCCACCTCGTTCGCCGCCAAGCCCGTCAACTGGCGGCTCCTCGGCTACCAGCTGCGCTATGTCCTGCGCGCGGCTCGGATGGAGGCGACCACCCGCGAGGCGCGGGCGCGGGCGGAGGAGGCGGATCGTCTCAAGGAGAGCCTGCTCGCCCTCCTCCAGCACGAGACCCGCACGCCGCTCAACGCGATCATCGGCTATTCCGAGCTGCTCCAGGCCGCGCTCGACCCCGACTCCGACCCGCGCGCCTATCTCGACGGCGTCATCGCCGCGGCGCGCGGCCTCAACGATACGCTCCAGCGCGTCTTCACCTTCGCGCAGATGTCGGCGGGCACCGTCGCCGTCGTGCCCGAGCACCTGCTCGCGGCCGACCTCGTGGAGGACGGGGTCCACCGTCGGCGCCGTGCAGCGGAGGCCGTCGGCGTGGCGCTGCAGGCGGATGCCGATCCCGCCCTCGCCGTCGAGGTGGATCCGCACCTCCTCGCCAAGGCGCTCGACGAGCTGGTCGCCAACGCGCTTGCGCACGCGCCCCGCGGCGGGCGGGTGCGGCTGACGGCGCATGCGGAGGGCGACGACGTCGTGCTCGGCGTCGCCGACGACGGACCCGGGCTCGACCCGGAGACCCTCGCTCGCTGCACGCAGCCCTTCCTGCAGGCGGAGAACGCCCTCGTCCGCCGCGCCGGCGGGCTCGGCCTGGGCCTGCCGACGGCGCGGCGCATCGCCGAGCTCAGCGGCGGGCGGCTCGTCCTCGACTCGGCCCCCGGCCGGGGGCTCGCCGCACGCATCGTCCTGCCGGTCGCTCGTCTCGACGCGGCCGGCCTGCCCAGGGAGGCCGCCGAATGATGGGCGAATGGGTGTCGAGCCGCTTCGCGGTGCTGCGTCGGCGGCTCGCCGACGAGGCCGGCAGCGTGGTGGTCGTCTTCAGCCTCGCGGTCGTGCCGCTTCTCGGCGCGGCCGGTCTCGCCGTGGACGCGACGAGCTGGTACGGCGCGCGCACCTCGTTGCAGGCGGCGGCGGACACCGCGGCGATCGCCGCCGCGCGCGAGATGCGGCTCGCCAACACGCCCGCCGACCAGCTCGAGGCCGGCGCCGAGACGGCGGCGCGCGCCGCGATCGCCGCCCGCGGCTTCGATCCCGACGCGGCGCTGGTGGACGCCGCAATCGATTCCCGGGGCCACTCGGTGCGCATCGACATCGCCGTCCCGCTCACGCGCGTCTTCAGCCGCGTCGTCACCGATGCCTTCGCGCAGGTCGCCGTCAGCGCGACCGCCCAGCTCAGCGGCAGCGCGCCGGTCTGCGTCGTGACGCTCGATGCGACGGGCGCGAAGGCGCTGCACCTCGAGAAGCGGGCGGCGATGGATGCGCAGCGCTGCGGCGTGTTCACGAACTCGACGCACATGCAGGCCCTGCGCATCGACGACGACGCGAAGCTGAACGCCGCGCTGATCTGCTCCGCGGGCGGTCATTTCGGGCGCGGCACGGCCTTCGTGCCCACCCCGCGCACGGAGTGCCCGCCGATTCCCGACCCGCTGGCCGGGCGCGCGGCGCCGCCGGTCGGCGCCTGCGACTACCAGAACCTCGACATCCGTTCCGACACCTACCTGCTCCCGGGCGTCTATTGCGGCGGCATCCGCATCAGCCAGGGGGCGCGGGTCAACCTCGGCTCGGGCCTCTACGTCATAAAGGATGGTGAGCTGCGCGTGGACGACGGTGCCCTCGACGGCCGCTACACGAGCTTCTACTTCACCGGCAAGAACGCCGCGATCGATTTCCGCAAGCGATCGCACATCGACCTGAGCGCCATGCGCGACGGTGCGCTGGCCGGCATCCTGTTCTTCCAGGACCGCGCCGCGGAGGAGGGGCGCGACTTCAAGATCACGAGCGACGACGCCCGCACGCTGCTCGGTACGATCTACCTGCCCCGTGGCGACCTCCTCGTGGACGCGGACCGCGCGGTCGCCGACGAATCCGCCTACACGGTGATCGTCGCGCGGCGGCTGGAGCTCTCCGCGGGCCCGGTGCTCAAGCTCAACACCGACTACAACGCCACCGACATTCCCGTTCCGGAGGGGGTCGGCCCGACGGGAGACGTCATCCTGTCCCAATAGCGTGGCTTATCGTCGTCGTCGTGCGGGAATGATCCGCAGAGCTCGGCGATGCCTGCAGTAAGAAATGGTTAACCACGATCGCTCGACTTCGCCTAAAGATCGAACGATCGGGAACTGCGATCCGCGCGCTCGGTTGAGCCGACACGACGGTTCCATGGAGAGGCGTTCCGCCGTAGGGGACGAGAGCGGGACGAGGTGAGTGACGTGAGCGTGCGTATCCTGATCTGCGAAGACAACCCGCTGATCGCACTGGACCTTCAGGCGATCGTCGAGAACAACGGGCACGAGGTCGTCGGCGTGTGCGACAGCGCGGCGGCGGCGAGCCGCATGCTGGCGACGCAGGTCGACGTCGCACGGGTCGAGTTCGCGCTGCTCGACATCGATCTCACCGACGGCAAGAGCTTCGGCATCGCCCAGGCGCTCGGCGAGCGCGGCGTTCCCTTCGCCTTCGTCTCGGCCGCGCGCCCGAGCGACCTGCCGGAGAGCCTGCGCAGCGCCCGCTTCGTCGCCAAGCCCTATCGCGAGGACGCGATCCTCGCCGCGCTGCCGCGACACTGAAGCGGGCGGCGGAGGGCGGTCGGCGCGGGCCGCGTCAGCCGTCGGCGATGAACTCGGCGACGAGCTCCTGGCGGATCGTGACCGCCTGGTAGAGGGAGGCCTCGAGCATGGGCAGGATGCGCCGGGCGAGCTCGCGCACCGCCTCGTCCGAGCCGAAGCGCCGGTAGAAGCTCGTCAACCCGACGGCCTCCCGGTGGGCTTCGATCATCGCGTCGACGTAGATCTCCTCGAAATCGATCGCGCGCGTCGCCGCTGCGAGCGCGTCCATGGCCGCGACATCGGCGGGCAGCGCCATCGGTGCCACCTCCACGTCCTCGGGAAGCGTTTCCGCCACGATGCCGCGACCGGCCTCGTGCGCCGCGAGGATGTCGCGGGCGACGTCGGTCGTGCGTCGGCGCGGGTCGCGCGCGAGCACGCGTTCGGAGGCCGACACGGCGAGCGCGTCGAGCGCGGCGAGGCGGCCGAGATAGGTCGGCGCGTCGAGGTCCTCGAGCGTGCGCCAGTCGAGCTGCGTCTGCGGGGCGATGCGCGCCGCCGCGTCCTTCGGCGTGAACGGCGCGGCCTCCGGGGTGCGGGCGTCGCCCGAATCGATCGCGTCCTGCGCGGCCGGTTGCTGCGCGAATTCCCGGGACGTTTCCTGAGCCGGCTCCTGGGCGAGCGCCGGCGCGGCGAGGACGGCCGGCAGCGCGACGGCGGCGGCGCGCGCGAGCGCGAGAGGCGATGTCGAGGCGTGTCGCGACGCGGAGTGTCTCAACGCGGATCTCCCGAGTGTCTGCGCCCGGGCAACGGGCCCGCGACGGCGCCGGTTCCGCGCCCGCCCTGCGGCGCGCCCGCACGCGAGCGGGCTCGCCGCGCGTGCCGATCACGCCGGGCGCAGGTCGCCGGCGCGGGGATCGTGCCGCGCGAGGCGAGCGAGCAGGTAGTCGACTTCCGCCTTCGCCTTCGCCGAAACGCCGCCGCCGGGCTTGCGCAGAGTCGCGTTCGCGATGACGCCGCGGCGCATCAGCACGTACTTGCGCACGGCGAGTCCCGCGCCGGGCTGCTGCTCGTACCGCAGGTAGGGCAGGTGGGCGTCGAAGAGATCGTGCGCCGCCTCGCGCTCGCCGGCCGCCGACAGGCGCACCACGTCCGCCAGCATGTCCGGGAAGGCGTAGCCCGTCATGGCGCCGTCGGCGCCGCGCGCCATCTCGAAGTCGAGGAACATGCCGCCGTTGCCGCACAGGATGGAGATCCGGCGCATCGACCCGTCCTGCTCGAAGCCCCGCAGCGTGGAGATCTTGTCGAGGCCAGGCCAGTCCTCGTGCTTGAGCATCACCGCGCCGGGATTGTCCGCGACGATCCGGCGGATGACGGCAGGCGTCATCACCACGCCGGTGGAGAGCGGGTAGTCCTGGATGACGAAGGGCACGTCCGTGCCGATCGCCTCGGCGGCGTTGGCGTAGTAGCCGACGATCTGGTCGTCGGTCTTCAGCGAGGCGGGCGGCGCGATCATGACGCCGGCGGCACCCTCGTCCATCACCGCCCGGGTCAGGCCGCGCATCGCCGCGAAGCCGGGCGCCGACACGCCGACGACGACGGGCACGCCCGCGCGCGCGATCACCCGCGCCGCGACGGCGAGCGCCTCCTCCGCGTCGAGCTTGGGCGCCTCCCCCATCATGCCGAGCACCGTGATCCCGGTGGCGCCCGCCCCGACGAAGAAGTCCGTCATCCGGTCGATCGAGGCCTCGTCGACGCGCCCGTCCTCGTGGAAGGGGGTCGGGGCGATGACGTAGACGCCTTTCGCGGACGCGTCGAGCATGGGGGAGAGCTCCTGCAAGAGGGGTTGAGTCGGCCGGAGCGAGGTCCGGCTCGCACGCATCGGCGCGTGAAGGACGGCGCGCACGCTAGGGCGAGGGGCGCAGGCGCGCAAGCGCGCCCACACCCATGCGCGTTTCGGCCCGCTTGCAGGAGGCGCCTCCGCCGTGGTGTGGTCGCGGCTTCACCGTACGATGAGAAAAGGCCCGGCTCCGATGTCCCGCACCGTCTTCCTGAACGGCGATTTCGTCCCTTACGAGGAGGCCCGCGTCCCGATCATGGACCGCGGCTTCCTGTTCGCGGACGGCATCTACGAGGTCGCCGCGATCGTCGACGGCAAGCTCGTGGATGCGCCCGCGCATCTCGCGCGGCTCGAACGCTCGCTGAGGGAGATCGAGATCGCGAACCCCTACTCCTCCCAGGAATGGATGCGGCTCATGGGGGAGCTCGCCCGGCGCAACGACCTCGCCGAGGGGCTCGTCTACGTCGAGGTCACCCGCGGCGTCGCCGAGCGCGACTTCGCCTTCCCCCCCGAGGGCACCGCGCCGACGGTCGTGATGTTCACCCAGGCCAAGCGCATCCTCGGAGCGCCGGCGGCGGAGACGGGCGTCGCGGTCGTCACGGTGCCGGACCTGCGCTGGAAGCGCCGCGACATCAAGTCGGTGGCGCTCCTCGCGCAGGTGCTCGCCAAGCAGGAAGCGGCCCGCGCCGGCGTCGCCGAGGCCTGGATGGTCGAGGACGGGATGGTGACGGAGGGGTCGTCCTCCTCCGCCTTCATCCTCACCGCCGACGACCGGCTCGTCACGCGGCCGCTGTCGAACGCCATCCTGCCGGGCATCACGCGCACCGCGGTGATGCATCTCGCCCGCGAGATGCAGCTCGTCGTCGAGGAGCGGCTGTTCAGCGTGGAGGAGGCGCATGCGGCGAAGGAGGCCTTCTACACCTCGGCTTCCGCCTTCGTGATGCCGATCGTGAAGATCGACGATCGGACGATCGGGACCGGCACGCCGGGTCCCGTCGCGCGGCGCCTGCGCGAGGTCTACATCGCGCTGGCACGGGACGGATCGCTCGCGAGCGGCTGAGCCGGCGCGTCAGGCCATCGAGCTCCCCATCGAGATCCGGGCCGCCACCCGAACGCGAACGCCCCGCCCTCCGGCAGGAGGGCGGGGCGTCGTGGTGTCTGCGCTCTCCCGTGCGGGAGAGGCGGGATCAGAACTTGTAGTTCAGGCCCGCGCGGACGGTGGAGAACTCGACGCCGGCCTTGCGCTGGACGTCGAGGTTGTAGGTCTCGTTGTCCAGGTCGGTGTAGAGGTACTCGACCTTGGCGGTCAGGTTGTTGGTGAAGGCGTGCTCCACGCCGCCGCCGAGCGTCCAGCCCCAATGGGTCTGGTCGTCGGAGAAGGTGGCGCCGCCGACCACCGCCGTCACGTCGGCGCCGCCGTAGGCGAAGCCGCCGGTGGCGAACACGAGCGTGCGGTCGAGCGCGACACCGGCGCGGGCGCGCACGGTGCCGAAGTAGTCGAGCTGGGCCTCGCTGACCGTGCCGGCGAGCGCCCCGGGGACGGCGGGGCCACCCTCGAAGTTCGTCCACTGCAGGTCGGTCTCGAGACCGGCGACGAACTGGCCGAACTGCGCATTGTAGCCGAGCTGGCCGCCGCCGATGAAGCCGTCACCCTCGTCGTAGAGCGCGCCACCGGTCGTGCCGGTGAAGTCGCCCCAGCCGTAGCCGAGGTTCACGCCGGCGTAGAAGCCGGACCAGGTGAAGGAGGGCGGCGCGGAGGGCACGAAGGGGGCCGGCTGCGTGCGGGACGGCAGGTCGGCCGCCACGGCGACGGCCGAGAACGCGACGAGCGCCGTGGAAGCGATGAGCAGGCGATACATGGTGTTTGGTCCTCTTGATGGGATGGCGGACACATAGCGCGGAGTCCCGTGGCGCGAAAGTCGCGCGGACCGGTTACCGAAGCATTGACGCAGCACGTTGTATTTCTGCAACTTAATCATCGGTTAAACATGCT
Source organism: Salinarimonas sp. NSM (assembly GCF_052380005.1). Classification (NCBI taxonomy): domain Bacteria; kingdom Pseudomonadati; phylum Pseudomonadota; class Alphaproteobacteria; order Hyphomicrobiales; family Salinarimonadaceae; genus Salinarimonas; species Salinarimonas sp. NSM. The sequence continues at coordinate 7,178 of NZ_JBQTCJ010000066.1, read as the reverse complement.
TTCGACGTCTTGCCGGCGACTTCATGTCGAAAGAAAGGCAAATACGAATACGAAGGCTTCGGCAGGTCGCCATCTTAACCGCTCGTTCACCCTCCCGCTGGTTTCCCGACGCCGGATCCGCCCGTTGACAGCGGCGCGGGCCGCTGCGATGGCTCGCAGCCATGCCGTACCTGCAGGTCTGTCCTCTCTCCCGCCTCGACGAGACCGTCTGCACGACGCGCGCGTCGCATCTCGTCACGCTCGTCAGTGTCGGGACGCCGCTGACGCGCCCCGCCGCGATCGCCGCGGATCGCCATCTGACGCTCTTCATGAGCGACATCGTCGAGCCGATGGAGGGCCACGTGCTGCCCGGGGTCGCGCACGTCGAGCCCTTTCTCGAGTTCGTGCGCGACTGGGACCGCGCGGCCCCGCTGGTCATTCATTGCTGGGCGGGGATCAGCCGCTCGACGGCCAGCGCCTTCGTCGCCGCCTGCGCGCTCGCGCCGAACCGCGACGAGGCGACGATCGCGCGGGCGCTGCGGGCGGCCTCGCCGATGGCGACGCCCAACCGGCGGATCGTCGCCGTCGCCGACGACCTGCTCGGGCGGGGCGGACGCATGGTCGATGCCGTCGCGGCCATCGGTCGCGGGGCGGATGCCTACGAAGGCGTCCCGTTCACCCTGTCACTCGACCGGGACGCGCCGTAGCGCGCGGCTTCAGCGGCCGCAGCCGTCGAGGACGCCGGGCTCGGCCGTCCCGGCGGACGCGAGCAGCCCGGCCGCGGCGAGCGGGACCGGGGCGGCCGTCGGCGAGGCCGCGGCGAGCGAGCCCTGCTCCTCGAGCGTGCGCACCGCTCCCACGAGCGGTGCGGTGGTCAGCCGCGCGACAGCCTGCGGCAGGCCCGCGACCTCCGCGACGACGGACGCCGCGATATCCCCCGCGATCTCGGACATCGGCCGGCCGGCGAGCGTTCGCACCAGGTCGGCGAGGCCGTGGTCGACGACGGCCAGCGACATCGTCCGCGCCCGGGCGCGGGCGAGGTCGCGCGAGCCGAGCGCGGAGAGGTCCACGTCCTCTGCAACGTCGAGGTCCACCTCCGCCGTCGCATCGGCGAGCCCGGGTGCGGCGAGGCAGACGAGGCGCAGGCGCAGGCGCCCGGGGCGCAGCACCGCGTCGGCGGAGACGTCGAGGCCGAGATGCGGCCCGCCTTCCAGACCCGCGGCGTCGATTCCCTGCGCGGAGGCGGAGGCGGCGATGGTGCGGGCGGGCTCCTCGATCGGCGTGCCGGCGAGGAGCGCGACGGAGGCCCGCGCTCCGTCGAGATCGATGCGTGCGCGCGAGGCGGACGACCCGAGGTTGACGTAGATGCCGCCCTCCTCGGCGACGAACACCGCCGGCTCGGCCCCGGGGCGCCGGGCGCGGAAGAGCAGGTCCTCGAAGGCCAGCGAGAACAGCCGCGCCGCGCCGTCGGGCGCCTCGGCGAGACCCAGCGCGGATTGCGCCACTTGCGTCAGGCTGCGCGGCGAGCCCTCGAGCGCGAGGCTGCCGAGCGTGAACTCCGCGGCGCCGGCGAAGCGGGCGCTGCCCGAGAGGCCCTGCGCGGTGAAGCCGGCGATGTCGAGCGCCGGCGCGCCGGGCGCGTCCTCGCCCGCCTCGACGGCGCGCGCGACCAGGCCGTCGAGCACGAGGTGCTCGGCCGAGAAGCGCGAGGCGAAGCTGCCGCGCGCGGGCTCGTCGACGCTCCGGCGGACCTCGATGGCGACGTCCTCGATGACGACGTCGGCCGGCGCGGCTTCCTCCGGCAGGACCCCGGTGGCGGCGGCGCCCAGCGTCCGCAGCGCCTCGGCGGAGAGGACGACGAGATCGGCGCCGAGCGTGCCGGCGTCGTTCTCCAGGGTGAACCCCTCGAGCACGAGGTGCTCGCCCACGAGCGACGCGTTCGCAGCGGCGAGCCGTGTGCCGCGCCAGCCGATCGCGAGCGAGAGGCCTCCGGCGGTGACGTCTGGGACGAGGCGCCCGTCGTTCGCGCCGGCGGCGCCCGCGAGCGGGTGACCGTCCGGCAGGCGCACCGCGAGTGGCGCTCCGTCATAGGCGACGCTCGACCAGGTGGCCCGCTCGAGCACGGGATGGGCCTGCGAGAGGAAGCGGCCGAGCACGACCTCCGGTGCCTCCACCCGCTCGGGCGGGAGCACCTGCGGGAGGGGCTGCTCGGGGATCCGCGGGGCGACCGCCTGTGCGTCTGCGCCGTGCGGAGCGAGCCCCGCACCGAGCGCGAGCGCGAGCAGGGCCACGCCCGCGCGGCGCGCGGTGCGGGTCGACGACGAACCGATCATTGGGCCCAACCCGGCCTCCATTCATCCGCCGGCGCGGCGCCGGCATAGGGATCGCCGCGCTGGCCGTCGAAGCGGCCGGCCCACCAGCCGCCCCCGCTGCGGGGCTCCGGCTCCGGCTCCGGCTCGGGCTCGAGCCAGTAGGGCATCGCCTCCGCTGCGAACAGCGGCGCCTCGATCGTCGCCGTCGTGATGCCGGCGGCGCGGGCCTCGCGCAGGAAGGAGGCGGCGATGGGCGCGGCGAAGGAGCCGCCCGTCGCCCGCCGGCCGTTGATCGACGGCAGCGGGTCGTCGTCGTCGCGGCCGATCCAGACGGCGAAGGCGAGGTCGCCGGTGCGGCCGACGAACCAATTGTCGCGGTGCTCCTGCGAGGTGCCGGTCTTGCCGATCACGCCCTCCGGGCCGTTGGCGAAGGCGCCCGCCGCGGTGCCGCGCAGGACGACGCCGCGCATCATCCGCTCGAGATCCTCGAGGTGCTCGCGGCTGGCTATGTCGCTCGTGCGCGGATCGAGGGCCGCCATGCCGAGCGCCATGCGGTAGGGCGAGGTCTCGACCGCGCCGATCGAGGCGGAGGGAAAGAGCAGGCCGCGCTCGTCGGGTGGGTAGAGGCTCGCGGAGACGGCGACGCGGCGGACCTCCTCCATCCCGACATGCAGGGCGAGGCGGGCGGCGACCTGGTTGTAGCTGCGCTCCAGCGCCGTGAAGACCGGCGTGTAGCTGCCGCCGCCGCCATCGTAGTTGCCCGGGGACCAGACCTCGTTGCCCACCGTGACGGTGATCGGGCCGTTGAGCACCCAGTCCTCCGGCCGCACGCCGCCCTCGAGGGCGGCGAGCCAGACGAAGGGCTTGAAGGCGGACCCGGGCTGACGCAGGGCGCGGGTGCGATCGAAGCCGCTCGCCCAGCTGCGCGTGCCGCCGACCGAGGCGATCACCTCGTTGGTGCCGAGGTCGATGGCGACCAGCGCGCCCTGCACCCGCGGGCGGCCCTGCACCTCGCCGTTCGGCAGGAGCACGAAGACGTCGCCGAGCTGCGCGCCGCGGGGGAGCTCCGGCGCGGCGATGGCGGGCGCGGGCGCGTCCGCCGCGGTGGCGCCGGTCGTGTCGACCGGATCTCGCGGCTCGACGATCGGGCCGTCGCGGCCTGCGATCACGCGCAGGAAGCCGTCCGGCAGGCGCGCGACGACGCGATCCGCTGCGAGCCACAACGCCTCCGGGCTCTCGGCGGCGCGGTCGATCACGCGCTCGGGGACGCGGCCGAGCGCAGCGTCGGGCAGGCGGCGGTTCACCGGCTCGAGCACCGCATCGAGCGCGCGCTGCGCCATCGCCTGGGCGTCGGCGTCGATCGTGGTCGGGAACGCCCGGTCGGCGGCCTGGTCGAGGTAGGATCCCGTGCCGAGGAAGCGGCGCGCCTCGGAGAGCGCCCAGTAGTTCGGGTCGTTGGGCGCGGCGCCGGCGCGCGGCGGCGGCGGGGGCGGGGCGACGGCGATGTCTGCGGCCTGCGCCGCATCGCGCGCGGCGGCGTCGATGAAGCCGACCTCGGCCATGCGCGAGAGCACGTGGTCACGCCTGGCCTTCGCGCGCTCGGCGCTGCGCAGCGGGTCGAGTCCCGACGGGGCGCGCAGCACGCCGGCGAGGAAGGCGTGCTCCGGCAGCGTCAGGGCGTCCCAGTCGCGGCCGAACCAGTTGCGCGCGGCGTTGGCCGCACCGTCCGACCGCCGTCCGAAATAGACCGCGTTGGCGTAGCTCTCGATGATCTCGTCCTTGGAGGCGACGCTCTCGGTCATCACTGCGACGATCGCCTCGGCCACCTTGCGCTCGAGCGTCGCCGAATCGCCGACGAGCGCGTTCTTGGCGAGCTGCTGCGTCAGGGTCGACCCGCCGCCGGCGTCCGATCGCCCGACGAGCGCGCCGATCACGGCGCGGCCGAGGCCGGCGGGGTCGAGCCCCATGTGCCGCTCGAAGCTCGCGTCCTCGACGGCGACGAGCGCCTCGACGAACTGCCCCGGCAGGTCCTCGTAGCGCATGGTCGCGCGGTCGACGCCGAGCCGCCCGGCGATCTCGCCGTCGCGGTACGCGATCTCGATCGAGCGGGAGGCGCCCGCGGCCTCCGTCCCGTGCAGCGCGAGCACGGGCTTGGCGTCCACGACGCCGACCGGCCCCGCGACGATGGGGGCGCCGAGGGCGACGAGCGCGGCGAGGGCGGTGAACGCGTCGGACATGATTCGGCGTGTCTCCAGGACTTCTCTTGCTGTCGGCGCTTCGCCCGAACGCGTACTCGCGAGCCGCTGCTCGTCTCATTTGCACCCTAACATTCCTTACGTCCAGGTTGACGCTCGGCGAATGCGAGGCACCGCATCGCTTTCGCCCCTCTGTGTGGAAAACTTGTGACGCAGGGCAGCGCATCCGGCATGCCGGGCGATATCGCCGCAGGCGACGCTCGGGTGCGGCGCGCGTGGCGACGTTTCCCGTGAAACACGACGGGCGGAAGGCTCCGGGTCGGCTCCGACTCGCGGCGGACGTCCGCGCCGTTGCCCGGCGGGGCCGCTCGGGCTATCGAGCCGGGCGAAGGAGCGCATCCCCATGGTTCACGTGCCGCGCAAGGCTCTCGTCACCGGCACCGCCGGCTTCATCGGCTTCCACGTCGCGCAGCGCCTGCTCGCGGACGGATGGCTCGTCACCGGCGTCGACGGGATGACGCCCTACTACGACGTCTCCCTGAAGCAGGCGCGCCATGCCCGCCTGCGCCGCTCGAACGCTTTCGATGCGCACGAGATCATGCTCGAGGACGACTCGGCGCTCCAGGCCGCCTTCGACGCGGCGAAGCCCGACGTCGTCGTGCACCTCGCCGCCCAGGCCGGCGTGCGCTACTCTCTCGAGAACCCGCGCGCCTACGTCGACGCGAACCTGGTGGGCACCTTCAACGTCATGGAGGGCGTACGCCGGCACGCGCCGGCGCACTTCCTGCTCGCCTCGACGAGCTCCGCCTACGGTGCGAACACGGACATGCCGTTCGGCGAGACCGACCGCGCCGACCATCCGCTGACGCTCTACGCCGCCACCAAGAAGGCGACGGAGACGATGGCGCATTCCTACGCGCACCTGTGGAAGCTGCCGACGACGGCGTTCCGCTTCTTCACGGTCTACGGCCCCTGGGGGCGGCCGGACATGGCGCTGTTCAAGTTCGTGCGCGCGACCCTCGCCGGCGAGCCGATCGAGGTCTATGGCGAGGGGCGGATGCAGCGCGACTTCACCTACATCGACGACCTCGTCGAGGCGATCGTGCGCCTGATCGACGTGGCCCCGGTGGAGGGCGCGCCGGTCGCGCCCTTCGACTCGCTCTCCCCGGCGGCGCCGTGGCGGGTGGTGAACATCGGCGGCGGCCAGCCGGTGGGGCTGATGCCCTTCATCGAGACGATCGAGGCGGCGCTGGGCATGCCTGCGAAGAAGACGATGCTGCCGATGCAGAAGGGCGACGTCGCCGCCACCTTCGCCCGCGCGGAGCTGCTCCGCGCGCTCACCGGCTACGTTCCCGCGACGCCGGTCGAGGAGGGCGTTCGGCGGTTCGTCGAGTGGTACCGCGCGTACCACGGCACGCCCGCGACCTGATGGCGCAGGCGGACGAGTTGCGCTAAGCGTTGCAGCGGCTCGGATCGAGCCGTTCCCAGGGGCTCGGCCGTGGACGACGAAATCTTCTTCCTCCTCCTCGGCCTCGCGGTCCTGTCGCTGCCGGTCCTGGCGATCGCCGCCTTCGTGATGGCCTACAATGCCCGCCAGCGTGTGCGCGGGCTCGAGAGCCGGCTCGTCGCCGCCGAGCGCGCGCTCGGCGCGCTGCGCGCCGCTCCGTCCGCGCCTCCGGCCGCCTCCGGCGAGTCGGCGCCGAGGACGGAGGACGTATCGAAGGAGATCCGCGAGGACGAGATCCGGGACGAGACTCCGCCCCCCGCGGAGCCGGAGCAGCCTTCGGAGCCCGTCCCCGAGCCGGCGCCGCTGCCGGAGATACCGCCGCCGCCGTCTCCCGCAATGCCGCCGCCGCGGCCCGGCCTCGAGGAGCGGTTCGGCACCCGCTGGGCGGTGTGGATCGGCGGAATCGCGCTGGCGCTCGGCGGCATCTTCCTCGTGCGCGCCTCGATCGAGGCGGGCCTGCTCGGGCCCGGCGCCCGGATCGTGCTCGGGGCGCTGTTCGCGGCGGCCCTGATCGCCGGGGGCGAGGTGCTGCGGCGGCGCACGGCGCCGCTGCCCGCCTTCGGCAGCGCCTACGCGCCCGGCGCGCTCACGGCGGCGGGGGCGACGACGGCCTTCGCCGTGGTCTACGCCGCCTTCGCGCTCTACGGCTTCATAGGCCCCGCCCTCGCCTTCGCGCTCCTCGCCGCCGTCGCGCTCGCCACCATGCTCGCTGCCGCCCTGCACGGCCCGGCGCTCGCCGCGATCGGCCTCGTCGGCGCCTTCGCCGCCCCGCTGCTCGTCGAGAGCGACACGCCGAGCCTCTGGCCGCTGCCGCCCTACCTCGCCTTCGTCGCCATCGCGGCCTACGGCGTCGCGCGGCTGCGGCGCTGGCGCTGGCTGGCGCTCTCGGCGGCCGTCGGTGCGGCGCTTTGGGCGCTGGTGCTGACGCTCCTCGCCTTCGGCGACCACGCGCCCGGCCTCGTCCACATCGCCCTCCAGACGGCGCTCGCCGCCGGCGCCTTCGTCGTGCTGCCTTACGGCCGCGATCGTGCGCCGCGGCCCGCCCTGGACGTCGTCGCGACCGTGGTGCTGGCCGGGTTCGCCGCGCTCGCGCTGCTGGCGCTCGACAGCGGCGACGTCGGCCCCGCCGCGCGCGTCGCCTTCTCCGGCGCCGTCGCCGCCGTGCTGACGGCGACCGCCCTGCGC
>NZ_JBQTCJ010000065.1:0-26126 GCF_052380005.1 Salinarimonas sp. NSM | reverse complement strand
TCTCAACCCCGTGCGCGACGTCTTCGTCGCCGTCGGCGCCGGCTCCCCGCCGCAGGAGCCGCCCTTCGTCGTGGAGGCGCCCCCCGGCGGCCCGCCGGGCTTCGTCCAGGACCTCCCCCCCTAGCGGCGCGGCGCGCCCGCCCCCCGACGCCGCGGCGGCGGGGATATCCCGGGGCGTCTCGTGGGCCGCGTGCGCGTCTGCGCCGGCGCCGCCGCTCTCGGCCGGCCGGGGCCGGGACGGTGCGCCGCCGACGGCGCCCGAGCCGCGCTCGAGCATCCGCAGCGCCTCGTCCGGCGTCGGCAGGTCGGCGGCGTAGGCGAGGCGCACGAGCGCCATCTCTGCGGCGGGCATCGGGCGCGGCGCCTGGGCCACCTCGGGAATCGCCTTGAGCAGGATCTGCCAGGCCCGCGACAGGACACGCACCGGGAGCGTGCGGGCGTAGTCCGCCGCGCGGGTGCGCTCCTCCTGGGAGAGCGTCGGGTCCTGGTCCGCCTCCGGAACGAGCTTCATGCGCGTCGTCAGGTGCGTGAAGCCGGCGAGCTCCTGGAGCACCATCGCGGGGTCCGCGCCGCTGTCGTACTGCTCCTTGAGCGCCGCGAAGGCCGTTGCGACGTCGCCCTTCATCACCGCCTCGAACAGGTCGATGATGCGCGCGCGGTCGGCGAGGCCGAGCATGTCGCGCACGGTCTCGGCGGACACCATCCCGGCACCGTGGGCGATCGCCTGATCGAGCAGCGAGAGCGAATCGCGCACAGACCCCTCGGCGGCGCGGGCGATGGCGGTGAGCGCCTCGGGCGCCGCCTCGACGCCCTCCTTCCCGCAGATCCTGGCGAGGTGCGCGACCAGCAGGTCGCCGGGCACGCGCTTGAGGTCGAAGCGCTGGCAGCGCGAGAGGATGGTGACGGGGACCTTGTGGATCTCGGTCGTGGCGAAGACGAACTTCGCGTGCGGCGGCGGCTCCTCCAGCGTCTTCAGGAACGCGTTGAAGGCCGCGTTCGAGAGCATGTGCACCTCGTCGACGATGTAGACCTTGTAGCGGGCCGACACCGGCGAATAGCGCACCGCGTCCGAGATCTGGCGGATGTTCTCGACGCCGTTGTTGGAGGCCGCGTCGATCTCGAGCACGTCGATGTGACGCCCCTCGACGATCGCCTCGCAGTGGCGCCCGGGCTCCGCGAGGTCGATGGTCGGGCCGCCCGAGCCGTCCTCTCGCTCGTAGTTGAGGCCGCGGGCGAGGATGCGGGCCGTCGTGGTCTTGCCCACCCCGCGCACGCCGGTCAGCATCCAGGCCTGGGGGATGCGCCCGGTGGCGAAGGCGTTGGAGAGGGTTCGCACCATCGCGTCCTGGCCGATCAGGTCGTCGAAGGAGCGCGGGCGGTACTTGCGGGCGAGCACCCGGTAGGGCGCGGGCGCGGCGGGGGCCGGCGCCGACGGTGCGGGAGCGAGGCCCGGGAAGGCCGGCTCGTCGGCGGAGGGCGGGAGCGGCTGCGTCTCGTCGGTCATCGTCTCGCCGGTCATCGTCTCGTCGGGCATCGCGGCCCCGGCGGGGACTGAGCGCGAGACGCGTGGAGGCCGCGCGGGAGAATGGGGTGGGAGGCTGGACGAGAACCCGTTCGGTCTCGTTAGGGCTGCTTCCTTCCGGACCTGACCCGGTTGGCGAGTGAGACGTCCCTCGCCAACCTCCCGAGCCCGTATATGGACCGGGCGGCGGGGGGATGCAAGCGGCTCGGCTGGGCCCGAAGCGGCACGCGCGAGCGAGGGGTCAAGTCGGATCCATGATCCAGTCTTCCCGTGCATGCCGGATGCGGATGATCGCGACTTCGCCGCCTTCGAGGATGCGGTAGACGATCAGGTGCGACCTGAAAGGGTGGACCCGCACGGGCGGCACGATATCCTCCCGCTCGCGGGCCGCCTTCGGGTGCTCCGCGAGGAAGTCGAACGACTTGTGCAGTCCTCGAGCATAGGCCTCCGCGTGTGGCGAGCCGAAGAGAGTCCTGCTCTCCCGCACGACGCGGACGAGATCATCCTCCGCCTTCTTCGTGAGGCGCCAGGGCATCGGGGGCCAGACTCCTCTCCGCCACGCCTCAGGGAGACTTCAAGGCGTCCGCGATCAGGTCGTCGATCGACCGGTCCCCGAAGCCGCTCTCCAGCCCTTCGGTGACGAGCGCCTGGAAAGCGGCGAGCTTCTCGCGTCGCTCCTGGTCGCGGCGGATAAGGTCGCGGACGTAGTCGCTCGAGTTCGCGTAGCGGCCGGTCTCGGCTTGCGCCTCGACCCAAGCCTTCATCTCGTCCGGCAGGGACACGTTCATCGTCGCCATGGCTCGCCTCCTGTGGTGAAGGTCAACTGCTTGGCAAAGATTGTCAACGAGATCGAGAGACGGCGGCTCGTCACCCCTCCTCGTCCTCCCCGTCCGCCGACTTGTCCTCCTCCACCACCGGCACGGCGTAGGCGCCGGTGAACCAGCGCTGGAGGTCGACGTCGGCGCAGCGCTTGGAGCAGAACGGGCGGTAGCGCACGATCGTCGTGTTGCCGCAGATCGGGCAGATGCCGCCCTCCATCGGGACGAGATCGTCCGCGTCCTTCGTCTTCCTCGCCGGCAAGGGCGCCTCCTTCGTGCGGGCTCAGGCCGCGTTCAGCCAGGACAGCCGCACGGGGTAGCCCTCGCCCTCGAGCAGCGCCGCGGTCTCGTGGATGGGGAGCCCCACCACGGCGGGATAGGACCCCACGAGGTTCGTCACGAAGGCGCCGGCGAGGCCCTGGATGGCGTAGCCGCCGGCCTTGCCCCGCCATTCGCCGGACGCGAGATAGCTGTCGATCTCGTCCTGCGACAGGCGCTTGAAGCGCACCCGCGTCTCGACGACGCGCTCGCGGAAGCCGTCCTTGGGGGTGACCACGCACACGCCGGTATAGACCCGGTGCTGGCGCCCCGACAGCAGGCGCAGGCAGCCGGCCGCCTCGTCGACGATCTCGGCCTTGGGCAGGATGCGCCGCCCCACCGCGACCACCGTGTCCGCCGAGACGAGGTAGGCGCCCTTCAGCGCCTCGTCGGCGCGGGCGACGCGCAGCGCGCCGCGCGCCTTCTCGGCGGCGAGGCGCTTGGCGAGGTCGCGCGGCTTCTCGAGCTTGAGCGGCGTCTCGTCCACGTCCGCCGGGAGCAGCGCGTCCGGGTCGAGCCCGATCTGCTGGAGCAGCTGGAGACGCCGCGGCGAGGCGGAGGCGAGCACGAGCTTGGGGCGCCATTCGCTCTCGCGCGATCCGAACAGGGACACGGGGCTTCATCCTCCTCGGCGCGGCGATCCTGCCGGCCGCGCGGACCCTAGCCGCACGGGGCGTGCTTGTGAACGGCTCACGGCGCGTCGCGCGCGGGATCGGGCCCCTCTGGGGGCGCGGTCCGCTCGGACGGCGGGGCGCCGGCGTGCGCCGCAGCGATCGTCTCCGCATGCGCGGCGGCATGCGCCCGCGCGAGCTTGCGGTAGCGCTGGATCCCCACCGGGAGCGCCGCGAGGTAGACGATCACGGCGAGCGTCAGCATGGCGAAAGGGAAGGAGACGACGAGCGCCACCAGCGCCACCGCGCCGACGAAGAGCGGCAGCACGCGCTCGCGGGGGACCTGCTTGCCCAGCGTCTTGCCCGAATAGGTCGGCACGGTCGAGACCATCAGGAAGCCGATGGCCACGACATAGGCGAGGTTGAACGGCGCGAGGACCTCGCTCTGGGCGGGGACGCCGAGGAAGGAGAGATAGATCGGCAGCAGCGCGGCGAGCGCGCCGGCGGGGGCGGGGATGCCGACGAAGTAGTTCTTCTGCCACTCGGGCCTGTGGGGCGTGTCGAGCGCCGCGTTGAAGCGCGCCAGCCGCAGGCACGAGGCGATGGCGAAGACGAGCGCCGCCGCCCAGCCCACGCCGCCCATGTCGTCGAGGGTGAAGGCGAACAGGATCAGCGACGGCGCGACGCCGAAATTGACGAAGTCCGAGAGCGAATCGAGCTCCGCCCCGAAGCGCGACGTCCCCTTGAGCAGCCGCGCCACCCGCCCGTCGAGCGCGTCGAGCACGGCGGCGACGAGGATCGCGTAGACCGCGAGCTCGAGCCGTCCCTCGTAGCCGAGCCGGATCGCGGTGAGCCCCAGGCACAGCGCGAGCAGCGTGATCAGGTTGGGCGCGATGACGCGGAACGGAACCGGCTTGAAGCGGCGCCGGCGCGGCTCGTTCGGATCGGGGGCGAAGGGGGCGAAGAAATCACTCATGGTCGGGCAACGGCTGCGGCGCGGCCGCGGTTCAGCCGGCGCGGAAGCGCCGCGGCGGTTCCTGCGAGCGCAGGTCGGCGAGCACCGTCTCGCCGGCGACGGCGTTCTGCCCGAAGCCGACGAGCGGCCGGGCGGAGAGCGGCAGGTAGACGTCGAGCCGCGAGCCGAAGCGGATCAGCCCGAAGCGATCCCCCGCCTCGATCTCCTCGCCCTCGCGCACGAAGGAGACGATGCGGCGCGCCACCAGCCCGGCGATCTGGACGACCGCGATCTCGGTGCCGTTCGCGTCGATGACGAGGGAGTTGCGCTCGTTGTCCTCGCTCGCCTTGTCGAGCTCGGCGTTGAGGAACAGGCCCTTGGAATAGACCTGCTGCACGATCCGTCCCGAGACCGGCGCCCGGTTCACGTGGCAGTTGAACACGTTCATGAAGATCGAGATGCGCGTCATCGGCTCGCGCGGCAGGTCGAGATCGTGCGGGGGGATCGCCGTCGTGATCAGGCTCACGCGCCCGTCCGCCGGCGAGATGACGAGCCCCTCGCGCACCGGGGTGGTGCGCGGCGGGTCGCGGAAGAAGTAGCAGACCCAGGCGGTGATCAGGAGGCCGACCCAGAACAGCGGCTCCCACAGGAAGCCGAGCGCGAGCGATGCGACCGCCGCGATGGCGATGAACGGGTAGCCTTCCTTGTGGATCGGCACGAAGACCTTGCGGACGGATTCGGCTAGGGACATCGGTCTGGGACTCTGCGCGAGGAACGTCTAGAGCGCATGCGGGATCGCGCGCCCGGGGTCAACTCCCCGCGCGCCGGGAGGCTCCCTGCGCGACGTCACGCGCCGGAGCCGAAGAGCCGCCCTCACCCGCGCGCGAGAAACCCGCCCAGCCGCCGCACCCCCTCCCGGCATTCCTCGAACGAGCCCGCGAAGGACAGCCGCAGCCAGCGCTCGCCTTCGAGCGGGTCGAAGTCGACACCGGGCGTCGCGGCGACGCCGGCCTCGTCGAGGAGACGGCGGCAGAAGGCGAGCGAGTCGTTCGTGAAGCGGGAGACGTCCGCGTAGACGTAGAAGGCGCCGTCCGCCGGGTGGAGATCGTCGAGGCCGATGCGGGGCAGCTCGTCGAGCAGCATGGCGCGGGTGCGGGCGTAGCCGGCCTTCACCGCCTCGAGCTCCTCGGTCCCGTCGAAGGCGGCGAGCGCCGCGACCTGCGAGAGGTAGGGCGCGCAGATGTAGAGGCTCTGCGCCAGCCGCTCGACGGCGCGGGCGAGGCGCTCGGGCACGACGAGCCAGCCGATCCGCCAGCCGGTCATGCAATAGTACTTCGAGAACGAGTTGACGATCACCGCGTCCGGATCGAAGCGCAGCGCCGTCGGCGCGGGCGCGCCGTAGGTGAGGCCGTGGTAAATCTCGTCGGAGACGAGCCACATCCCACGCTCTCGGCACACCCGCGCGACGTCGGCCAGCGTCGCTTCGTCCATCATCGTGCCCGACGGGTTGGCCGGGCTCATGGCGAGGGCGGCGGCGAGGGGGCGCTCGGCGTGGGCGGCCGCGAGCGCGGCGCCGGTCATCACCCAGCCCGTGGCCCGCGCGAGCGGGATCGTGACGGGCTCGGCGCCGAGCGCGACGAGGGTGTTGCGGTAGGCCGGGTAGCCGGGCGCGGTGATGGCGACGCGGTCGCCGGGCTCGAGCATCGCAAGGAAGGCGAGGACGAAGCCGGCCGAGGATCCCGTCGTCACCACGATCCGCTCCGGCGGCACGTCGACGCCGTATGTGTCGCGGTAGTGCCGGGCGATGCGCGCGCGCAGGGGGGCGATGCCGAGCGCCTCGGTGTAGCCGACGCGGCCCACGTCGATCGCCGCCTTCGCCGCCTCGCGCGCGGCCCGCGGCGCGGGGGCGGAGGGCTGGCCGACCTCCATGTGCACGATGTCGGCACCCGCGCGCTCCTTCGCCGCGGCCTGCGCCAGCACGTCGAGCGCGAGGAAGGGGGCCACCGCCTCGGCGCGTGCGGCGATCGCGGGCTCGAGGCGGGTCGGCTGCCGGGAGGCTTGGGCGAGCGGGCCGTCGTGCATCGGGCGTCTCCGTTCGTGAGCGGGGCCCGTCGGCGGGCGCGCGGGACGATTTCGCGAGGTCGGGCGACGAAACCGTGATTTGACCATGATCCGCGCTAGCCTGTACCCGTACGCTCCCCGAGGCCGCAAGTGGCGGCCGCCGATCTTCGGGGACGCACATCGGGTAGCACGACGATGACGATCCTGCCGCGCCTCCTCGCCACGCTTCCCTCCGGGCCGCGCCTCGCGCGCGCCGCCCGCGGCGTTCTCGCCGGGCTGCTGGCGGGCGCGCTCGCGCTGCCGCCGGTGCTCGCCCCCGTCGCGCCGGCGCAGGCGCAGGGGCGCAGCCTCGCCATCGTTCGGGACGCGGAGATCGAGCGCCTGCTCGCCGACTACGCCCGCCCGATCTTCCGCGCGGCCGGCATCAGCGCCGACGCGACGCGGATCGTGCTGATCAACGACACGAGCTTCAACGCCTTCGTTGCAGACGGGCGGCGGATCTTCATCAACATCGGCGCCCTGATGCAGGCGGAGACGCCCAACGAGATCATCGGTGTCATCGCCCACGAGACCGGTCACATCGCCGGCGGCCACCTGGCCCGGCTGCGCCAGGAGGTCGCCAACGCGCAGATCCTCTCGATCGTCGGCATGATGCTCGGCGCCGGCGCGATGGCAGGCGCGGTCTCGGGGGGCTCGAACGTCGGCAATCCCGGGCTCGGGGCGGCCGGCATCTTCTCGGGCTCGCAGGAGATGGTGCGCCGCAACCTGCTCTCCTACCAGCGCTCGGAGGAGCAGGCGGCGGACGTCGCCGCCGTGCGCTACCTCGAGGCCACTGGGCAGTCACCCGTGGGGATGATCACCACCTTCCGTCGCTTCGCCGATTCGGGCCTGTTCCGCTCGGCCGCGGTCGATCCGTACCTGATGAGCCATCCGCTGCCCGCCGAGCGCATATCCCAGCTCGAGCGGCTCGCGGCGCAGAGCCCCTACCGCGACCGGCGCGACCCGCCGGCGCTGCAGCGGCGCCACGACCTCGCCCGCGCCAAGCTGTTCGGCTTCGTGGCGAACCCGGAGAGCGTGCTGCGGCGCTACCCGCCCCACGACACGTCCGCCCCGTCGCGCTACGCCCGCGCGGTGGTGAACCACCGCACCGGCCGCTCCCGGGAGGCGATCGAGCTCGTCGACAGCCTGATCCGCGAGGAGCCGGGCAACGCGTACTTCCAGGAGCTGCGCGGCCAGCTTCTGCTCGAGAGCGCGCGCCCGCAGGAGGCGGCGGAGTCGCTGCGCCGGGCGGTCCAGCTCTCCGACGGCGCGCCGACGATCCGGGTGCTCTACGGCCAGGCGCTGATCGCCCGCGGGGACGGCGCGAGCCTCGAGGAGGCCGTGCGCCAGCTCGAGCGCGCCACCCGCGCCGAGCCGGACGCACCCGAGCCCTACCGGCATCTCGCGATGGCCTATGGCCGCACCGGCCAGATCGGTCTCGCGGAGCTCGCCACGGCGGAGTACTACATGGCCGCCGGCGACGTCGTGAACGGGCAGACGCAGGCCTTCCGCGCCATGCGCAGCCTGGTGGAGGGCTCGCCCCCCTGGCGCCGCGCCAAGGACATCTACGAGTTCGTGCCCGAGAACCGCCGCTGACCCGCCTTCGAAGACTTGAGGACGCACACCGCATGACCTCCTTCCTCGCCTCGCCGCTGCGTCGCCTCGTGCTCGCCGGCCTCGTCGTCCTCGCGCTCGTCGCCGCGGCCGGGCTCGCTCTGACCCCGGCCTCCGCCCCCGCGACCGCCCAGGACGCGACCTTCTCCGAGGGGGAGCGCGAGGCGATCGGCACGATCGTGCGCGAGTACCTGCTCGAGAACCCCGAGGTCATGCTCGACGTCTTCGCCGAGCTCGAGCGCCGCCAGGCCGCCGAGCAGGAGGAGCGCCAGCGCTCCGCCGTCGCCGATCGCGGCGACGACATCTTCCGCGCGCCGCACGACGTCGTCATCGGCAACCCGGAGGGCGACGTCACCCTCGTCGAGTTCTTCGACTACAATTGCGGCCCGTGCCGTCGCGCGCTCGCCGACGTCATGGCGATGATCGAGAAGGACGCGAACCTGCGCGTCGTGCTCAAGGACTTCCCGATCCTCGGCCCGCCCTCGCTGGAGGCGGCCCAGGTCGGCGTCGCCGCCGCCGCGCAGATGACGCCCGAGCAGGCGGCGCGCTTCCACATGGAGCTGCTCTCCACCCGTGGGCAGGTGGACGGCGCCCGCGCCCGGCAGGTGGCCGAGGAGATGGGCCTCGACCTCGAGCGTATCCAGGCGGAGCTGAACGGGCCTCGAGTCGCCGAGGTGATCACCACGAATCTCGACCTCGCCAACGCGGTCGGCATCACCGGTACGCCCGGCTGGGTCGTCGGCGACGGCGTCCTCGTCGGCGCGATCGGCGAGGCGCGGCTGGCGGACGCGGTGGCGAATGCCCGCGCGTGCGGGGCGGTGAGCTGCTGAGGCGCGGCCGCGGCGGCGGCTGGCCGCGACGCGGGGGAGCGCTTCCCCCTTCCGTCGCACGCGCCTTCCCGCTATGAGGGCGCGTCGGGTGCGCGCCCTCGCGCGCGCCCGTCGTCCCGTTCGGCGCCAGGCATGATCGCGATCCACGTTCTCAACGGCCCCAACCTGAACCTGCTCGGCCGGCGCGAGCCGGACGTGTACGGTCGCGCGACGCTCGCCGACATCGAGGCGACGCTGCGCGCGCGGGCGGATGCCGAGGGCGTGGCGCTCGGCTTCATGCAGTCGAACGAGGAGGGCGCCCTCGTGACGGCGGTGCAGGAGGCGGGGCTCGCGGGTGCGGGCGTCGTCCTCAACGCCGGCGCCTACACCCACACCTCCATCGCGCTGCGCGACGCCATCGCCGGATCGGGTGCGCGCGTGGTCGAGGTGCATCTCTCGAACGTGCACGCCCGCGAGAGCTTCCGCCATCGCTCTCTGATCGCGCCGGTCTGCCTCGGCGTGATCGCCGGCTTCGGGACCGAGAGCTACACGCTCGGCTTCGACGCGTGCCTCTCCGCGATGCGCCGCGCCGAAAGCGCGCCCGCAAGACAGTAGCAGGAGCATACGACACCCATGGCCAGGAACAGCCCCTTCGATCCCGAGCTCGTGCGCGAGCTCGCCGGGCTCATCTCCGAGACGGACCTGACCGAGATCGAGGTCGAGAAGGGCGACCTGCGCATCCGCGTCGCGCGCCAGCCCGCGCAGGTGGTGAGCGTCGCCGCGCCCCATCATCATGCGCCCGCGGCGATGCCCACCGCAGCGCCGCCCCCGCCGGCCGCCACAATGGCGGCGCCGCCCGCGCCGTCCGCGAAGCCGTCGGCGCGCGAGCATCCCGGCGCCGTCACCTCGCCGATGGTCGGTACCGCCTACCGCCGGCCCTCGCCGGACGCCAAGGCCTTCGTCGAGGTCGGCACCCAGGTCGAGGCCGGACAGCGGGTGCTGCTGATCGAGGCGATGAAGACCTTCAACGACATCGTCGCGCCGCGCTCCGGCACCGTCACCGAGGTCCTCTTCGAGGACGGGCAGCCGGTCGAGTTCGGCGAGCCGCTGATGATCATCGAGTGACGGCGGAGCGCATGTTCGACAAGATCCTCATCGCGAACCGGGGCGAGATCGCGCTGCGCATCCTGCGCGCCGCGAAGGAGCTCGGCATCGCGACGGTCGCGGTGCACTCCACCGCCGACACCGACGCCATGCACGTGCGCCTCGCCGACGAGAGCGTCTGCATCGGCCCGCCGCCGGCCCGCGACAGCTACCTCAACATCCCCGCGCTGATCTCCGCCTGCGAGATCACCGGCGCGGACGCGATCCATCCCGGCTACGGCTTCCTGTCGGAGAACGCCCGCTTCGCCGAGGTGCTGGCGGACCACAAGATCGCCTTCATCGGCCCCAAGGCGGAGCACATCCGCATCATGGGCGACAAGATCGAGGCGAAGCGCACCGCCAAGCGGCTCGGCATCCCCTGCGTGCCGGGGTCCGAGGGCGGCGTCGACGACGAGGACGCCGCGCGCCGTGTCGCCGCCGAGATCGGCTATCCCGTCCTGATCAAGGCCGCCGCCGGCGGCGGCGGGCGCGGCATGAAGGTGGCCCGCGACGAGGGCGAGCTCGTCCACGCCTTCGTCACCGCTCGCACCGAGGCCAAGGCCGCCTTCGGCGACGACGCGGTCTACATCGAGAAGTACCTCGAGAAGCCGCGCCACATCGAGATCCAGGTGCTCGGCGACGGGCGCGGCAACGCGATCCATCTCGGCGAGCGCGACTGCTCGCTGCAGCGCCGCCACCAGAAGGTCTGGGAGGAGGGGCCCTCGCCGGCGCTCGACGCCCGCGAGCGCGCGCGCATCGGCGGCATCGTCGCCAAGGCGATGCAGGATCTCCGGTACGAGGGCGCCGGGACGGTGGAGTTCCTGTACGAGAACGGGGAATTCTACTTCATCGAGATGAACACCCGCATCCAGGTGGAGCATCCCGTGACGGAGATGATCACCGGGATCGACCTCGTGAACGAGCAGATCCGCATAGCGGCGGGCGGCTCGCTGTCGCTGAGGCAGGAAGACGTGCGCTTCGAGGGACATGCGGTCGAATGCCGCATCAACGCCGAGCATCCCTCGACCTTCCGGCCCTCGCCGGGCACGATCACCTACTTCCATCCGCCGGGTGGCCTCGGCGTTCGGGTCGATTCGGCGGCCTACCAGGGCTACCGCATCCCGCCGCACTACGATTCCCTCGTCGGCAAGCTCATCGTGCACGGCCGGACGCGCAACGAGTGCCTGATGCGCCTTCGTCGTGCGCTGGACGAGTTCGTCGTGGACGGCGTCGACACCACGCTGCCTCTTTTCAGGACGCTGGTTCGCAACCAAGATATCCAGAACGGGCTCTACGACATCCACTGGCTCGAGCAATTCCTGAAGACCGGGGGGCTGGACGAGGCCCGGTGACCCGGGGCTAGGCGCGGACACCAGGATGCACAGCGGCATCGTCCAGATCACGCCGGAGATCGTCCTGCGGGCCTACGCCGCGGGCATCTTCCCCATGGCGGAGAGCGCCGAGGACCCGGGCATCTACTGGGTGGAGCCGCGCGAGCGCGGGGTCATCCCGCTCGACGGCTTCCATGTCGGCAAGCGGCTGGCGCGCACCGTGCGCACGGACCGGTTCGAGGTGCGCATCGACACGGATTTCGAGGGCGTCATCGACGGCTGCGCCGCGCCCGGCCCGGACCGCGAGAAGACCTGGATCAACACGCGCATCCGGCGCATCTACGGCGACCTGTTCGATCTCGGCTATTGCCACACGGTCGAGGTCTGGGACGGGAGCACGCTGGTCGGCGGCCTCTACGGTGTGAGCCTGGGCGCCGCGTTCTTCGGCGAGAGCATGTTCCACACGGCCCGCGACGCCTCCAAGGTGGCGCTCGTCCACCTCGTGGCGCGCCTCAAGCGCGGCGGCTACATGCTGCTCGACACGCAGTTCGTCACCGAGCACCTCGCCCAGTTCGGTGCCCGCGAGGTCTCCCGCCGGGAGTACAAGCGCCTGCTCGGCGAGGCGCTCGCCTACGAGGCGCGTTGGGACGCCTGGCCGACCGGCGTGCCGGTGACGGGGGCGCAGGCTCTCGAGATGATCGCCACGACGCGCGTCATGCCGTGAGCGGGCGCCCAGGTGGGGTACCGCCGGCGCGCGCCTCGATCGCGGCGACCTCGTCCGGCTTCAGGTCCATGCGCTCGGCGAGCAGCCGCAGGAACGCACGCTCCTGCATCGTGTCGGGCTCGATCACGAGACGCGCGGCGGCATAGGTGCGCGCCGCCTGCTCGGGCGTGGAGACGGCGTCGGCGATCTCCTCGATGTCACGCGGCCAGGCGATCTCCTCGTCGAGGAAGGAGCGGTCGTCCGAGTCGATGCCCGCCTCGCGCATCGCCGTGTGGAGACGCGCGCGCTCGGAGGCGTCGACGACGCCGTCGGCGGACGCCGCCGCGATCATGGTGCGCACGAGGAAGAGGGCCTCGTCCGCGTCCACCCGCGAGACGTCGATCAGCGGGCCGGGCGCGGCCTCCTCGCTCCGGCCGGCCAGGGCCTGTGCACCGGCTTGCGCGCCGCCGAGCGTGCGCCTCGTGGTGCGGCCGAGCGCGTCCGTGAGCGTCGAGAGCATGCGGCGGGCGTCCATGGCGCGTCCTTTCGGCTGTGCGTCGTTCTCGGTTCGACGAGCGAACGCGAGGCCCGGCACGGCCGTTCCGGATGGGGCGCGGCCGATCTCAGCCGCGCGCGAGCCCCGCCGCCGCGCGGGCGAGCCGCCCGATCGCGGCGAGGTCGCCGGCCTCGACGAGCGCGGCCGGCGTGACCCAGGTCCCGCCGACGCAGGCGACGTTGGGGCAGGCGAGGTAGGCCGGTGCGCTCTGCGCGTCGATGCCGCCCGTCGGGCAGAAGCGCAGCGCCGGCAGCGGCCCCGCGATGCCCTTGAGCCAGGCCGGGCCGCCGGAGGCCGCGGCCGGGAAGAGCTTGAGGAGATCGAACCCGCGCTCGTGCAGCGCCATCGCCTCCGACACGGTGGCGCAGCCCGGCATGGCGGGGATCGGCGCCGCCGCGAGCGCGTCCGCGAGACGCGGGGACGTGCCGGGGGTGACGAGCGCGGCGGCGCCGGCGTCCATCGCCTCGCCGATCTGGCTCGGGGTCACGATCGTGCCCGCGAGCACGACCGCCTCCGGCGCGTGCCGCGCGATGGCGCGGATGGCGTCCAGCGCGCGGGGCGTGCGCAGCGTCACCTCGACCACCGGCAGGCCGGCCTCGACCAGCGTCGCGGCGAGCTCGGGGGCGAGGCCCGGATCCTCGATCGTGACGACGGGGATGACGGGCGCCCTCGCGGCGATGGCGAGGAGGGTGTTCGTGCGGTCGCGCATGGTCTCGATCACTCCGGCGGGCGGCCTCTGCGTCGGGCGGCCTCTCGCGGCGGAGGCTCCGCCTCGAGGGCACGCACGATCCACGCGCCCGCCCGTGGCGTCAACGTGAAAGCCGCCCGGCTCAGGTGCAGTAGAGCCGGTACAGCGTGCCGATCAGCTCGCGTGCCTCCGGCGAGGCGAGGCGATAGTAGATCGTCTGGCCGTCGCGGCGCGTCGTGACGAGGCCGAGCGCCCGCAGCTTGGAGAGATGCTGCGAGAGCGCCGACTGGCCGAGCCCGACGGCCTCCGCCAGTACGCCCACCGAGACCTCCTCGTCCATCATGCGGCACATGGCCATGAGCCGCTTCGAATGCGCGAGCGCGGAAAGCAGCTCCGCCACCTCCTCCGCCTTCGGCGCGAGCGCGCTGAGATCGTCCGTCGTCGCCACCCCGGTGTCACCCTCCATGAGACGTCCGCAACATGGCGGGGTCGTGGGGTTCGGGCAAGAGGCCGTTCGCCCGGCGGACCCGCCGGTGGGCCGTGGGGTCGCGTCCATCGCCGCTCAGCCTCTGTCGAGATAGGGCCGCAGGCCCGATAGGTCGTAGCCGGCGCCCTGGGCGATCGACAGGATCTCGTCGGGCGCGCGCACGCCGGCCTGGGTGAAGGCCCACAGGGTCGCCGAGCGCGTGCCCGAGCGGCAATAGGCGAGCACCGGCGCGTCCGCCTCGGTGAGCGCGGCGTCGAAGGCGGCGACATCGTCCATCGTCATCGCGCCGGAGACGACCGGGACGTGTCGGTAGTCGAGGCCGAGCCGGCGGGCCTCCGCCTCCATCCGCGCGCTCGACGGCTGGTCCGGGCTCTCTCCGTCGGGCCGGTTGTTGATCACGGTACGGAAGCCGGCCTCCTTGAGCCCGGCGAGGTCCTCGATCGCGATCTGCGGGGCGACGGAGATCTGGGGCGTCAGGTGGCGGATGTCTGCGGTCATGGTGCTTCGTCTCCCGTGTGGTCTCGCGCGCCGCGCACCGCGCGCCGCGCCCCCCGGAGGATGGCGACGCCGTCGCTCGGGCGCAACGGCGGACCGGGACGCGCCGAGAGGGAGATAGACCATCCGCGCCCAATTTACAAGGCATTGCTAAATTAGAAATATTGCATATAACCGTGATGGAACCGAGCCCACGAGGGGAGACCCGCCATGCCCGAACCCGTCATCCGCGCCTTCTTCGACGAGCCGACCAACACGGTGAGCTACCTCGTCTCCGCCCCGGTCGGGAAGAAGGCCGCCGTCATCGATCCCGTGCTCGACTACGACCACAAGGCCGGCACGGTCACGACCGATTCGGTCGAGGCGATCCTCGCCGCGGCGGAGGCTGCCGGGCTCGAGATCGTCTGGGCGCTGGAGACCCACGCGCACGCCGACCACCTCTCGGGGGCGCCGTACATCAAGGCGAAGACAGGCGCGCGGATCGGCATCGGCGAGCACATCAAGGAGGTGCAGCGCATCTTCCGCCCGGTGTTCAACGCCACCGACCTGAAGACCGACGGCTCGGATTTCGACCACCTGTTCGCGGACGGCGAGCGCTTCCGCATCGGCGAACTCGAGGCCGAGGTGCTGTACGTGCCCGGCCACACGCCCGCCGACATCGCGATCCGCATCGGCGACGCGGTGTTCGTCGGCGACACGCTGTTCATGCCGGATTTCGGCACGGCGCGCGCGGACTTCCCGGGCGGCGACGCGAGGAAGCTCTGGACCTCCATCCAGCGCCTGCTGGCGCTGCCGCCGCAGACCCGGCTGTTCATGTGCCACGACTACAAGGCACCCGGCCGCGACGATTACGCCTGGGAGACCACGGTCGCCGAGCAGCGGCGCGCCAACAAGCACGTGCGCGAGGGCGTGAGCGAGGAGGCGTTCGTCGCCATGCGCACCGCCCGCGACGCCACGCTCGCGGCGCCGACGCTGCTCTTGCCGTCGATCCAGGTCAACATCCGCGCCGGGCGCTTCCCGGCGAAGGAGGCGAACGGCGTGCACTACCTGACGATCCCCGTGACCTTCGTGAAGGAGGCGCACGTCGCGTGAGGGGGCGCGCCGCCCCGGCCGCATGCGCTGATCGCTCACAGATAGTAATTATGATGGGTTGAATTCAACCATGCACCCTGTTACGCGTGTCACCGACCCATTTCGGATCGGGCGGGGGGCACGGTTGAAGTCGAGTCGCCGGCGTGTCGTCGCCGTCATCGCTGCGCTGGTGGCGCTCGTGGTCGCCGTCCTGGTCCTCCAACGCGTGGAGCAGCGGCGCGCCGCGGCGTGGCTGGATGCGCGCCTCGCGGCGTACGAGGCCTTCGATGCCGGCGCGTACGCGCACGCTGCCGCGGCGCTCGCGCCGCTCTCGCAGGGAGGCGACGGGCCGGCCATGCGGCGTCTCGCGCGTCTCTACGCGGACGGGCTCGGGGTCACGCGCGACCGGGAGCGGGCCCGCGCGCTCTACACGCGGGCGGCGGAGGCGGGAGAGGTGGCGGCGCTCCTGCCTCTGGCGCGGCTCATCGAGGCCGAGGCCCGCCGGTCCGGCGCGGCCGAGGATTGGCGGGAGGCGCGCGACGCCTACGAACGGGCCTTCGCGGCGGGTGCCGCGGCCGGCGCCGCCGAGGCCGCGACCCGGCTCGCCGAGCTCCACGCCGCCGGCGACGGCGTGCCCGCGAGCGACGTCGACGCGGCTCACTGGTACCGCCGCGCCGCCGGGGCGCGCGATCCGGCGGCGCAGCTGCGCCTGGGCCTCCTCTACGCCGAGGGGCGTGGCGTGCCGGAGGACCCCGTGCGCGCCCATGCCTGGCTCAACGTCGCCGTGGCGCGCCTGCCGGCGGGGGAAATTGCGCTGCGCGAGACCGCGCTCGCTCACCGCGAGGCGATCGAGCGCCGGCTCGATGCCGCGGAGCGCGCGGAGGCGCGTCGGCTGGCGCACGACCTTTTCGAATGAGCTGGAATGCGGTCCAGAGACGCGGGTGCGCCTCAGCGATGGGCCGCTTCGACGTTCTCGTGCAGGTGCGGTGCGCCCACGACGGGCGTCTCGACGCCCGCCGCCGCCTCGTCCCGCGCCCCGTCCCGCCGCTCCAGCGTCCGCACCGTCCAGAAGGCCGTCGCCAGCGCCGCGATGCCGAAGCCGATAGCGCCGATGCCGACGCCGGCGAGCACGCCCTCCGGCCCGGCGAGCGCCGCGCCGGCGAGCGCGAAGGGGAGCGTACCGAGAGTCGCGCGTCCCCAGTTGAAGGCGGTCGAGAACAGCGGGTAGCCGAGGTTGTTGAACGAGGCGTTGGCGACGAAGAGCAGCCCGTTGAAGAACCACACCGGTCCGGAGATCAGGCAGAAGAACGCCACGAGCTCCGCCGCCGCGCCGGTGATGCCGAACAGCGCCACGATCTCGTGGCGGAGCAGCACGAGCAGCGCCCAGGTGACGAGGACGTAGACGGCGGCGACCAGCATCGAATCGCGCAGGATCGCGCGCATGCGGTCGTAGCGCAGCGCCCCCCAGTTCTGGCCGAGGATGGGGCCGATGGCGCCCGAGAGCGCGAACAGCCCGCCGAAGGCGAGCGGCACGAGCCGCTCGACGATGGCGTTGCCGGCGATCGCCTCGTCGCCGAAGCGCGCGATGACCGAGGCCGCGAAGCCGGCGGCGACGGGGCTCGCGATCGCGGTGAGGACGGCGGGCCCGGCGATGTGCGCCATCGGCCCGGCGTGGCGCCGCAGGTCCGGCCAGGACGGGCGGGCGAGGAGGCCGTGCACGCGCGCGACGCCGTGGAGGCCGACGAGCGCGAAGATGAAGCGCGAGACGATCATGCCGATCGCCGCCCCCTGCCAGCCGAGCCCGAGCCCGAAGATCAGGATCGGGTCGAGCGCCGCGATGACGAGCGCGCCCGAGAGCGTCACGTACATCGCCCGGCGCGCGTCGCCGACCGCCCGCAGCACGCCGGACGCGCCCATGCCGAAGGCCATCACGATGTTCGCCGGCAGCACCATCTGCACGAAGCGGGTCGCGACCTCGTGCGCCTCCCCCGTGGCCCCGAGCCAGGTCATCACGACGGGCGTCAGCGGCCAGATCGCCGCGGTGGCGACGGTGGCGGCGAGGACCGACCAGGTCAGTGTCGAGGCGGCGAGGCGGCGCGCGCCCTCCCGGTCCCTGGCGCCGAGCGCGCGCGAGACCAGCGCCGCGGTCGCGATCATCAGGCCGACGTTGATCGAGGTGACGAAGAACAGGAGGATCGTGGCGAGGCCCACGCCCGCGGTGACCGCCTTCACGCCGAGCCAGGAGATGTAGAGGAGCGAGAGGAGGTCGACGAGGAAGATCGCGACGAGCCCGATCGCGCCGGTCACCGTCATCACGACCACGTGGCGCAGGGTCGATCCCGTGACGAAGCGGCCGTCCTGCGCGCCCGGCTTGGCTCCCGATACCTCCAACGCGTCTCTCCTCGCCGCATGCGCCGCCGTCGTTCCGGGCGGGCGCACCCTAGCGCGTCCCGCGGCGGGGGAACATACGCAGCCTCCCGCGGGAGACCGTCCGCTCGCGAATGCGCGCTCGCGGGCGCAGCGTCGTTCCGCGCCCTGCGCATGCACCCTGCGGATTCCTGCGGGCTTTCCCCCGCCGCCGCGGGCGCCTAGGCTCGCATCCTGCATTCGGACGGAGGCACCCCGTGCTCACCAACCTCGCCGCCCGCGACGTCGAAACCCTGATCCACCCCTACACCCATCTCGACAAGTTCCGCGAGGCGGGCCCGCTCGTGATCGAGCGCGGCGAGGGCGTCCACGTCTTCGACACGGGGGGCAAGCCCTATCTCGAGGGCATGGCCGGGCTGTGGTGTACCTCGCTCGGCTACTCGAACCGCGAGCTCGTCGAGGCCGCGCGCGAGCAGATGGAGAAGCTGCCCTTCCAGCACATCTTCTCGGGCCGCAGCCACGACCCCGCGATCGCGCTCGCGGAGGCGCTCAAGGAGATCGCGCCGGTGCCGATCTCCAAGGTGACGTTCTGCTCGTCGGGGTCGGAGGCGAACGACACGCAGGTGAAGCTCGCCTGGTACATGAACAACGCGCTCGGGCGGCCGAGGAAGAAGAAGATCATCGCCCGGGTGAAGGGCTACCACGGCGTCACCGTGGCCTCGGCCTCGCTCACTGGGCTTCCGGCGAACCACGCGCTGTTCGACCTGCCGATCCAGAACATCCTCCACACCTCCTGCCCGCACCACTACCGCTACGCGGAAGCGGGCGAGACCGAGGAGGCGTTCTCCGCCCGGCTCGCCGCCGAGCTCGAGGAGATGATCCTGCGCGAGGACCCCGACACGGTCGCCGCCTTCATCGCCGAGCCGGTGATGGGCGCCGGCGGCGCGCTGGTGCCGCCCAAGGGCTACTTCGAGGCGATCGGCGCGGTGCTGGCCAAGTACGACGTGCGGCTCATCGCCGACGAGGTGATCTGCGGCTTCGGGCGGCTGGGCACCATGTTCGGGTCGGAGCGGCTGGGCATGACGCCGAACACGATCTCGGTGGCCAAGGCGATCACCTCGGCCTACATGCCGCTCGGGGCGGTGATGATCGACGAGCCGATGTACCAGGCCATGCTCGCGGGCTCGCGCGAGGTCGGCACCTTCGGCCACGGCTTCACCTATTCCGGCCACCCGACCACCTGCGCCGTCGCGCTCAAGACGCTCGAGATCTACGCGCGCGACAAGATCGTGGAGGGCGTCGCCGCCAAGGAGCCGCACTTCCTTCGCCGGCTGGCGATGCTCGAGGACCATCCGCTGGTGGGCGAGGCGCGGGGCCTCGGCCTCATCGCCGGCATCGAGCTCGTCGCCGACGGGGCGACGAAGCGCCAGTACGACCCGAAGGCGATGGTGGCCGCGAAGGCCGTCGGTTTCTGCCAGGAGGAGGGGCTCATCCTGCGCAACCTGATGGGCGACCGCCTCGCGATCTGCCCGCCGCTCATCATCTCCGAGGCGGAGATCGACGAGCTGTTCGACAAGCTCGGCCGCGCGCTCGACCGCACGCTGGAGTGGACGCGTACGCTCCCGGCCTGAGCGCCCCCCCCGCTCCCTACTCCGCCGGCTCGCGGTCGCGCAGGTTCGCGCGGAACGGGTGGGCGGGGTAGGTGCCGAGCACCGAGAGCTGGCGCGAGAAGAAGGCCAGCTCCTCGAGCGCGCGCTTCAGCCCCGGCTCGTCGGGATGGCCGTCGACCTCGGCGTAGAACTGTGTCGCCGTGAACTGACCCTCGATCATGTAGCTCTCGAGCTTGGTCATGTTGACGCCGTTCGTGGCGAAGCCGCCGAGCGCCTTGTAGAGGGCCGAGGGGATGTTGCGCACGCGGAAGACGAAGCTCGTGACGCAGTCCCCGCCGGGCGCGATGCGGGTCGGCTCGGGCGAGAGGATGATGAAGCGCGTCGTGTTGTGCGCCTCGTCCTCCACGTCCTCGGCGAGGATGTCGAGGCCGTAGACCTCGGCGGCGAGCCGCGAGGCGATCGCGGCGCGGGCGGGGTCGTTCGCCTCGGCGATCTGGCGCGCCGAGCCCGCCGTGTCCGCGCCGACGATGGCGGCGAGGCCGAGCTTGCGCAGCGTGCGCCGGCACTGCCCGAGCGCCTGGACGTGGCTCTGCACGGACTTGATCGTGGCGAGCGTGGCGCCCTTGGGCGCCATCAGCTGGTGATGGATCGGCAGGAAGAACTCGCCGACGATGTGCAGCCCCGATTCGGGCAGGAGATGGTGGATGTCCGCCACGCGCCCGGCGACCGAGTTCTCGATCGGGATCATGCCGAGCTGCGCCTCGCCCTCCGTCACCGCCGCGAAGGCGTCCTCGAAGGTGGGGCAGGGCTTGGGAGTCCAGTCCGGATAGACCTCGCGGCAGGCGATGTGGGAGTTGGCGCCGGGCTCGCCCTGGTAGGAGATGGTCTTCGTCATCGCACTCGTCTCTTCCGTGTGGCTCAGCCGCCCAGCGCGGCGCGGGCCCGCGCCAGCGTCTCCGGCGTATCGACGCCGAAGGGCACGTCCTCGATGATGGTCACGTCGATGCGCATGCCGTCCTCGAGAGCGCGCATCTGCTCGAGCCGCTCGCGCACCTCGAGCGGGGAGGGCGGCAGCGCCACGAAGCGCTCGAGCGCGCGCCGGCGATAGGCGTAGAGCCCGACGTGGTGGTAGAGCGGCCCGTCGCCCCACGGCGCGGTGGCGCGGGTGAAGGCCAGCGCGCGCATGCGCCCCGTCGCGATCGTGCTGGCGATGATCTTGACGACGTTCGGGTCGTCCCGCTCGTCGTCGCGGGTGATCACGCCCGCGAGCGTGCCGATGGCGACCGCGGGATCGGCGAGCGGCAGGATCGCGGCCGCGATGGCGCGCGGGTCGATCGTCGGGAAGTCGCCCTGCACGTTCACGACGACGTCGTGGCGCCCCTCCGGGTCGAGCGTCCGCGCGGCCTCGCGGATGCGGTCGGAGCCTGACTGGTGGTCGGCGCGCGTCATCACCGCGACGCCGCCGGCGGCCTCGACCGCGGCGGCGATCTCGGGCGAATCGGTCGCGACGGCGACGGGGCCGATCCCGGCCTCCACGGCGCGTCGCCAGACGTGCACGATCATGGGCACGCCGGCGATCGGCGCGAGCGGCTTGCCCGGCAGGCGCGTGGCGGCCATGCGGGCGGGAATGAGGACGAGGGGGTCCGACATGCGATCTTCGGCCGGGATCTGCTGCGCTGCCCGACTGCGGGCGCAGAGGCTTTAGCAACCCGCGCCCGGCTTGTCACCGCGGGCCCGTCCGGATGCGGACGCGTCTGCGACGTCGCGACCCGCCGTTTTTCATTGTCGTCGCCTTGGAATGAGGCTAAGCAACCGCCGCCCCGAGCGCGCGTCCCGCCGCGCGCCGCGCGTCCGTGACACCGTAAAGCGTCCGCCTTCCCGGCGGCTTGGAGTTTCGCATGAACTCGTTCGAGCTCAACAAGATCTTCGGCGCCGTGCTGGGCGTGCTCTTGTTCGTGGTCGGCATGAGCGTCCTGTCGGACATGCTCTTCACGCCGGAGCCCGCCGGCGTCGCGGGCTACGCGCTGCCGATGCCCGAGGGCGTGGAGACCGAGGTCGCCGAGGCGGCCCCCGCCGAGGAGCCGCTGCCGGTCCTGCTCGCGAGCGCGGACGTGGGCCGCGGCGAGGCGGCCGTGCGCAAGTGCGCATCGTGCCACAGCTTCGACCAGGGCGGCGCCAACGGCGTCGGCCCGAACCTGTACGACGTGGTCGGCGGCCCGAAGGCCCACCTCGACAATTTCGGATACTCGGGCGCTCTGGCCGAGCGCGGCGCCGCCGGCGAGGTCTGGGGCTACGACGAGCTCTACGGCTTCCTGGCGAACCCCCGGCAGTACCTGCCGGGCACGTCGATGGCCTTCGCCGGCATCCGCTCCGGCCAGGAGCGCGCCGACATCATCACCTACCTCGCCTCGATCACCGAGAACCCGCCCCCGCTGCCGGAAGCCGCCGCCGCCGAGCCGGGCGCCGAGACGGACGCCGCCGCCGCGCAGTGAGCGCCTCTCGCCACAGCACCCCTCCGAAGGCCGGGCTCGTCCCGGCCTTCGCGCGTTTCGGCACGGACGTTGCGTGGACGGCCTGCCTCCGGCTCACGCTTTCGACGGGGTCGCGTGCCCGGCCCGGCCCGTGTAGCCTGTCGCGGCCTCCGCCGGGGGACTGGGCCCGCCTCCACCACCACGTCGATCGATGAGCTCGCAATCCCACCTCCGCCTCAGGCGCAACCTCATCTCCGGGCTCTTCGTGGTCATCCCCCTGTGGGTGACCTTCATCGCGGTCACCTTCATCATCGACATCCTGGTGGCCACGGGCCGGCCGTTCGTTCTCACCTTCGCGCGGAACGTGCGCTCGGACTACGCCGTGCTGGCGGACCTGCTGGCGCAGGGCTGGTTCCAGTCCGCCCTCGCGCTCCTCGTGGTGCTGGCCGGCCTCTACGTCATCGGCGCGGCGGCCAACGCCGTGATCGGGCGGCGCATCCTGCGGATGGTCGACCGGATCATCGACTACGTGCCGCTGGTGAAGACCATCTACTCCGCCACCCGCACGCTGCTCAACTCGCTCCAGGCGGGCAACGCGTCGGGCCAGCGCGTCGTGCTCATCGAGTTCCCCTCGCGCGACATGCGCGCGCTCGGCTTCGTCACCGCCACCTTCACCGCCGACGACACCGGCGAGGAGATCGCCGCCGTCTACGTGCCGACCACGCCCAACCCGACCTCCGGCTACGTGGAGCTCGTGCCGACGAAGCGGCTCGTCTTCCTCGACTGGTCGGCGAACGACGCGATGTCCTTCATCGTCTCGGGCGGGGCGATGACGCCCGGGCGCATCCTCATGACCCCGGGGCGGCGCGACGAGCCGCCGATCGTGCAGCCGGCGACGCCCGTCGCGACCGCCGCGGCCGAGCCCGCGCCCGTGCCGCTCGACGGCGTCGACGCGGCGCGCTGAGGGAGGGGGCATGCAGGCGCTCGCGGCCGGGCTGCCGCTCGCGGCCATCCTCGCGCTGATGCTGGGCCTGCACTGGTCCGCGGTGCGGGCGGGAGCGGTCGGCCTCGTGCTCGCGCTCGGCGTGGCGCTCCTCGTCTTCGGCTTCGGCGAGCGCGTGCTGCCGACGCTCGGGCCGACCCGCGCCGTCGGCTTCTCGGTGCTCGAGGCCGGCTTCACGGCGGCGACCATCCTGTGGATCATCTTCCCGGCCCTGTGCCTCTACGAGGCGCAGGAGCGGGCCGGCGCCTTCGTCGCGATCCGCGGCGCGCTCGCGCGGGTGTCCGACGACTCGCGCACTCTGGCGCTCGTCGTCGCCTTCTTCTTCGCGCTGTTCATGGAGGGGGCGGCGGGCTTCGGCACGCCGGTGGCGCTCGCCGCGCCGCTGCTCGTCTCGCTGGGCTTCTCGCCGTTGAAGGCGGTCGCGCTCGCGCTGATCGGGCACGCCGCGGGGGTGAGCTTCGGCGCGGTGGGAACGCCGGTCATCGCCCAGGCGGAGATCACCGGCGTCGGCGCCGGCGCGATCGCAGCGCGTACCGCGCTCATGCACGCGATCGCCGGCATCGTCCTCGTCGTCTTCGTGCTGCGGCTCGCCGCCGAGGGTCCCCTGCGCCGCGTCGACTGGGCGCTCGCGCTCCTCGCCGGCGCCTGCTTCTTCGGCCCCTCGCTCGCGCTGGCGATCGTCGTCGGCCCGGAAGTGCCGACGCTGGGCGGCGCGCTCGTGGGGCTCGTGCTGTTCGTGCCGCTCGCACGCCGGATCGCGCCGCGCGCGGCCGCCTCGGCCGAGGCGCTCGACGCGCGTGCCGTCGCCCGCGCCGCGCTGCCCTATGCCGTGCTGCTCGCGCTCATCCTCGCGACGCGCCTCCTCCCGCCGCTGCAGGAGGCGCTGCGCTCCGTCGCCGTCGCCTGGACGCTGGACGGCGGCTTCTCCGGGCGCTTCGAGCCGCTCTACCATCCCGGCACGCTGCTGATGCTGGGCTTCCTCGCCGGGGTCGTCGCCCAGGGCGGCGGTGCGCGCTATCTTCTCGTGGCGATGGCTGCGGCCGCGCGCCGGCTGGTCCCGGTGGTGCTCGCGCTCCTCGCCATGCTCGCGATCTCGCGGATCATGGTCCATGCGGGGATGATCGGGGCGCTCGCCGACGCGGCGGCGGGGATCGGGCCGCTCTGGCCGGTCGCGGCGCCGGCGGTCGGCGTGCTCGGCACCTTCGTCACCGGCTCGGCGACGGCCTCGAACATCCTGCTCAGCGAGTTCCAGGCGGCGACCGCCCGGGCGCTGTCGCTCGACGCGGTGCCGCTCCTCGCGGCGCAGAGTTTCGGCGCGGCGGTGGGCAACATCGTGTGCCCGCACAACATCATCGCCGGCGGCGCAACGGTCGGCCTCGCCGGGCGCGAGGGAGCGGCGATGCGCCTCACGGCCGGCGCCTGCCTCGCCTACGCGCTCGCCGGCGGCCTGCTCGCGCTCGCCTTCGCGCGCTGAGCCGCCGCGCGGCGGCTCTCCATGAGGACGTTGCCGGCGATCGCCGCGACGACGAGCGCGACGCCGAGGATCTGCACGCCCGAGAGGCGCTCGCCCACGAGCAGCGCCGCACCGAAGGCCGCGACCACGGGCTCGATGCAGAAGGACAGGCCGGTCGCCACCGCGCCGGCGCGGCCGAGCGCGACGAATTGCAGCGTGAAGGCGAAGACGAAGGTGACGACCGCGAGCCCGACGACGACCGGGGCGAGCATCAGCTCCCCGGGCGGGTTCATCACCCCGAAGGAGAGCGCGATGACGAGGCTCGCGGGCAGCGTCAGGGTGTTCATCCAGAACACCTTCGTCGCGAGCGGGATGTCGCGTGCCCTCACCCCGGCGAAGAACTGCGTCGCCGCCCCCACGCTGGCGACGCCGGCGAGCGCCACCCCGCGCCAGTCGATCCCGGCGAAGACCGGCCCCACGACGCAGGCGACGCCGCCGAAGGCGACGAGCGCCACACCCAGGAGTGGCGCACCGAGCCGGCGTCCCTCGACGAGCGGGCTCGCGAGCACAATCAGGACCGGGAACGTGTAGAAGATCACCGCCGCGACGGTGACGGGCACGAAGGCGATCGCCGAGATGTAGCAGACCGCGATGGCGATGCTCGAGACGACGAGCGTCGTCATCAGCCCGAGGCGCTCGCGCCCGACGCCGATCGAGCGCCGCGTCAGGACCGCCAGCGCGACGACGCCGACGACCACCACGAGGGTTCGCCAGAACACGAGCGACACGCCGCTGATGCCCGCATCCGCCGCGAGCCGGGCGATCACGATGTTCGAGCCGTAGAAGCTCGCCGCCGCCAGCGCGATGAGCGCGCCGAAGGGCGAGGACGGCGGCGGGGCAGGGGGCATCGGGCGGGCTCGCGGGCGGCGGACGGATGCGACCGGCTTAGCAACGCCAGCGCCACGACGCCAGCGGCGGCCTCATCGTCCCCGGCACTGCCGCCGGCACTGGGCTACGAAGGTCACTGCCACCGCCGCGGAGAGGCCGGCCGCCACGAGGAGGCCGACCCATCCGTAGAACGATCCGGCCCAGAACGTCAGCGCCGAGATTCCGATCCACCAGGGGAGCCGCCGCAGGAGGCACTGTCTGACGCAACGATTCATGGCGCATTCCTCGACCCCTGCGATGGGTTCGACGATGCGCAGTTTGAATGCGGGCTGTCAATGCGTCGCGCCGAAGTCGCGGCGTGGGCTCAATACGTGTCGTCGCGGTGGAAGCGCTCGTAGCTGATCTGGAAGAGCCCCTGATCGAGTCGCGCGTGGCGCTCGATGCCCGACAGCGTCACCCGCGTCTCGAAGCCCTGCGCATCGACGATGCGCCATTCCTTCAGCCGCTCGAGCCCCGCGTCGAAGGTGAGGCGGATCTCCGAGGTGCCGGCGAAGGTGGAGCGGTCGCGCAGCAGCACGTCGACCTCGTCACCGGCGCGCTCGACCCCGATCACCTCGATGTCCTGGCCGAGCCGGATGCGGTCGCCCAGCAGGAACTTCAGCGGCGTCTGCGAGATCGGGTACATGTCCTGCGTGCCGAGCTGCCGGTCGCGCACCACCACGGAGCGCCCGTCGGCGACGACGTCGATCGTGGCCGGCGCGTCGTACTGGAAGCGTAGCTTGCCCGGCCGGTCGACGTAGAGCACGCCCGACAGGGAGCTCCCGTCGCTGCCCACCTGGGTGAAGCGGCCGGTGAGGGCGTCGATCCCGTTGAAATAGGCGTTCGCGGCGGCGACGACCTCGGCGTCTGTCGCGGGCGCCACCGCCGCCATCCGGATAGGCTCGGGTGCGGCGACCGTCGGGGCGGGGGCGGCGACGCGCGTGGGCGCGATCGCGGGCGTGGAGACGGGCGCGGAAGCCGCCACGACCGCGGTGGAGGCCGTGGGCGCGGGGACCGGGGCTGCGGGCGCGGACGCGACCGCCGCCGTGCGGACCTCCGCGGCCGGCGCGGGGC
>NZ_JBQTCJ010000064.1:0-27060 GCF_052380005.1 Salinarimonas sp. NSM | reverse complement strand
GCGCGCCGTCGGTCGCGCAGTTCCCGCCGCCCGCCCCGCGCCCCGGCTCCCCGGCGGCGCTCGCAGACGGCCTCCTCCCGGCCGAGCCCGAAACGCCCGGCGAGACGCCGCCGGTGCCGACGAGCCCGGCGGTCCGCGAGGGCGTGCGCGAGCGCTTCGAGACGCCGGTCTCCTTCTTCGTGCGCGAGCGCCCGCTCGACGCCGTCTTCCGCGACCTCGCCGAGATCGCCGGCCTGCGGATGCGCATCAACGACCGCCTGGAGGAGGAGATCGTCAGCGCGGTGCGGCTCGACGGCACGGCCCGGGAGGTGCTGGATCGATTGACGCGTCGGTACAATCTCGTATGGTTCGCCGAACGGGATCTCGTCGATGTCGCGCGGGCCGACACTGCCACGGTGCGGACCTTCCGGATCGACGGCGTGACCGATGCCGAGATCCGCGACGCCATCGCGCGCTTCGGACTCGTCAACGTCGATTTCGCCCTGGAGGTGGACGAGCGCAACGGCATCGCTCGCATCTTCGCGCCGCCGCGGCTCGCCTCGCGGCTGGAATCCATCATCGTCGGCCTGCGGGCCGACACACCCGAGCCGCTCGGCCCCATCGAGGTGATCCGGTTCGGCCTGCGCGACCGCGCGCCGAGCTGACGCACACGAGGAGAGACGCTCCATGCTCGCGGCCCTGACCACGCGACTGCGCCGCACGATCGGCGACGCCGAGCCGGCGGACGCGGCATCGGCAGGCACCGTGCCGGTCTCCGACGCGACGCCGGCCGAGGCGGCGACGATGCCGCGTCCCTTCCACGTCGAGGTCGCGGAGGACGGCGAGGTGCTCTTCGCCCAGGCCTTCGAAGCCGGCTCCTTCGTCATCGGCGCGAGCCCGCAGGCGGACATCATCATCCCGGACCTCGACGAGCCCGAGATCGCCGACGTGCGGCTCGAGACCGTCGGCTCCGCCTGCCTCGTCACGCTCACCGCGCTCGCCCCCGGCGTGAGCGCCCGCGGGCGCACGCTCGCCGAGGGCCGGCCCGTCCTCTTCCCGGAGCGCGCGCAGTTCACGGTGGGTGGCATCTACCGGTTCGACATCGCCTTCACGCCGCCCAGGACGGCGCTGGTGGTCGAGCGCTCCAAGCTCCCGACGCTCCTCGTCGTCGGCGGCATCGCGCTCGGCCTCGCCGGTCTCCTCGTCGGCGGCGAGGGGACGCCCGACGTCGCGCCGACGGAGGCGCAGGCGCGCACGCGGGCGGACGCGCCCGAACTCCTGCGTCCCGCCGCCCTGCCCGTTCCGGAGGACCCCGCCACGCGCCTCGCCCGCGAGGCGGACGCGCTGCGCCTCGCCTTCGTCTCGGCGAGCCTCGTGCCGCAATTGCGCGTCTCGCCCGGCGAGGACGGCCTCGTGATCGAGGGCGACGTCACGCCCGAGGAGCGGGCGCGCGCGATGGAGGTGATCGGGGGCTTCCGCGCCCGCTCCAGCGCGTCGATCGAGATCGCGCTGGCCTCGGACGCGCGCGAGGCGGATTTCTTCACGACCGTCGTGCTCGAGCCGGAGGCCTACCTCATCGCCTCGGACGGGCGCCGCTACGGCACCGATCAGCGGCTGCCGAGCGGCGCGCGCATCGTCGCCATCGACGAGACGAGCGTCCTGCTCGATCACGACGGCGTGCGCCAGCGCGTCTTCTACGGCCTGTGAGGCGGGCGGGATGAGGGTCCTCAACCGCTTCCTGGCGCAGGCCGCCAAGCGCCAGGATCTCGTCTTCGCGGTCTTCTTCGTGATGATCGTGGCGATGCTCGTCCTGCCGCTGCCGACGCTGCTCATCGACGCGCTGCTCGCCGTCAACCTGACGCTCTCGCTCGTCGTGCTGATCACGGCGACCTACCTGCGCCACCCGCTCGACCTCTCGACCTTCCCCGCCATCATCCTGATGACGAGCGTCATGCGCGTCGCGCTCTCGGTGGCGACGACGCGCCTCATCCTCGCCACCGGCGATCCCGGCGAGCTGATCGTCGCCTTCGGCGAGTTCGTGATCGCGGGCAACATCGTCGTCGGCCTCGTGATCTTCCTGATCATCGCCGTCGTGCAGTTCATGGTC
The DNA here is from genome assembly GCF_052380005.1 of Salinarimonas sp. NSM. Classification (NCBI taxonomy): domain Bacteria; kingdom Pseudomonadati; phylum Pseudomonadota; class Alphaproteobacteria; order Hyphomicrobiales; family Salinarimonadaceae; genus Salinarimonas; species Salinarimonas sp. NSM. The sequence continues at coordinate 24,974 of NZ_JBQTCJ010000064.1, read as the reverse complement.
GTCACGAAGGGCGCGGAGCGCATCTCGGAGGTCTCGGCGCGCTTCACGCTCGACGCCCTGCCCGGCAAGCAGATGTCGATCGATTCCGACGTCCGCTCGGGCGACATCACCGCCGAGGAGGCGCGCGAGAAGCGCCGCACCCTGCAGCTCGAGATGCAGTTCCACGGCGCGATGGACGGTGCGATGCGCTTCGTCAAGGGCGACGCCATCGCGGGGCTGATCATCGTCTTCATCAACCTGATCGGCGGCATGACGATCGGCATGCTCCAGCGCGGGCTCGACGCGGGCGAGGCGGGACGGCTCTACGTGCTGCTCTCGGTCGGCGACGGGCTGATCGCGCAGATCCCGGCGATGTTCATCGCACTCGCGGCGGGCACCATCGTCACGCGCGTCACCACCGACACCGACAGCGACCTCGGGCGCGACATCACCCGCCAGCTCGGGGCGGAGCCGAAGGCGATCGCGGTCGGCGCGGTGGTCGCGGCCGCCATGGGGTTCATCCCGGGCTTTCCGACCGCGGTCTTCCTGATCCTCGCGGCGATCCTCGGCGGCCTCGCCTACGCGATGCTGCGCCCGCGCCGGGCCGCCGCCTCCGACGCCGACGCGACGTCCGCGGCGGGCGGCTCGGACGCCGCGGCGGGCGCACCTCCGGCGCCGGGATCCGCCGAGGAGACCGGCGCCGACGCGCCCCGGCCCGCGGGCGGAGCCGGCCTCGCTCCCGACGAGCTGCCGCTGCGCGAGGCGCAGCCGGGCGACATCATCGTCATCTACGGGGATCCGGTCTTCCTCGACAAGCTGCGCCCCAACGCAGCCTACGTCCACGTCGAGCGCACGAAGCAGCTGTTCCTGCGCCGGATGGGCTTCTCGGCACCCTCGGTAGGGTACGTCTACGATCCGACGCTCGGACGTGGCGAGGTCGTCATCCACATCGACGACGTGCCGGTCGAGCGCGTCACGATTCCCGACGTTCTCGAGCGCGAGCCGCTCTCGGACGCGCAGGCGCGGCTCTACGCGGAGGAGCTGTCGCGCGTGCGGCTGCGCTTCGCGGCCTCGCTCTTCGGCGTGCCGGAAGTGACGCAATGGCTCAAGGACGTCGAGCCCGCCTGCGGGCGGCTCGCCACCGACATCCAGCAGCTGATGCCGCTGATGACGCTCGTCGACACGCTGCGCCGCCTCCTCGACGACGGCGTCGGCCTCGTGCCGCCCCGGCTCGTGCTGGAGGGGCTCGCGCAGTCCTCGCAGCGCGGGCAGGATCCGGACGTGATCTCCGAGGCGGTGCGCGGCTTCCTGCGCCGGCAGATCTCGCACGCCGCCGCCGACGGCGAGCAGGTCATCAACGCCCTCGTGCTCTCCCCCGAGACGGAGGCGACGATCCGCCGCTCGGCGGGTCCGGAGGCTGGCCCGGCTGGCCTGCGCAACGCCGAGGAGACCGTGCGCACGCTCGTCGAGGCGGTCCGCGCCGGCATCGAGGACAACGCGGTGCCCGGCACGCCGCTCTCCCTGATGACCCCCGCCGACCTGCGCCGGCCGGCGCGGCGCCTGCTCAAGCAGCACCGCGTCGACCTGCCGGTTCTCAGCTTCACGGACGTGGCGCCGGACTACCAGATCCGCACCGTCGGCGTCGTCGGTGCCGCGCGGGCGGCGGCGTGAGGCCGGCGCGCCTCGCTTTCGTCACGCTCGCCCGGCAAGAGAGGGCGACACGCACGCAGCGGCGCGCCGAGCGCGCCGAGGGGAGTTCCTCGATGACGCGCACGTCCCGCATCGCGCTCGCGACGGCCGCCTTCGCCGGCGTGACGACGGCGCTCGCAGCGCTACTCTGGCTCGCCCCTGCAGGAGGTGACCCCGCGGGCGGCCGACCGACCGCGCGGCTCGCCCAAGACGCACGGCTCGCCCAAGACCCGCAGGTCACGGGTTCCGTCGCGGAGGCGGATCCGTCCGCCCCGACGGCCGACCAGACGCCCACGGTCGCGGCCGCTCCCGGCGAGGCACCCGCCGCCGAGGCGACGGCGCAGCCCGCCTCCCCCGCCCCCGTCGTCGCCACCCGGGACGCCGAGGGCCTTCGCCTTTCCGGCGCGGTGCCCGACGAGGCGGAGCGCGCAGCGATCCTGATCGCGGCACGCGCGCGCTTCGTGGCCGAGCCGGTCCTCGCCGATCTCGTCGTCGATCCGGCCGCCGCGACCGCGCCGCCGGAGGTCGCCGCGGTGGCGCTCTCCGCGCTCGCCCGCCTCGCCGAGGGCGAGGCCCGGATCTCGGGCAACGTGCTCGCCATCGACGGGCGCGCCCTGTGGCCACAGGCCCGCCAGCGCATCGAGGACGACGTGCGCGTGCGCCTGCCCGCGAGCTGGCGTGCGGTGGTCGCGGTCGAGACGCCCGAGCCCACCCCCGAGCCGATGATCGCGCCGATCCCGGCGCGCACGGACGCCGCGCCGCAGCCCCAGGGCGAGCCGCCGCAGGCGCGAGCGGACGCCGGGGCCGGCGAGTCCGCTACCGCACCTGCGGCATACGCGGTTCTCCCCCCGTCGGCGCGGGAGGGGGATCTCGCCGGCCTGGCGCGCCACCCGCTTCCGCCGCGGCGATGAAGCGGGCGATCCGCTCCGCGAGCGCCCCGCGCAGGAGGGGCGCATGCCCCTCCCCCGCCGCTTCCTCCGTCTCGAGCCGCGGGTGACGCCGGCCCATCTCGGCGAGCGTCTCCGCCGCGAGGAGATCCGAATGCGCGCCGCGGATCGCCAGCACGGGCGCGTGCGCGAGCCCCTCGAACAGCGGCCAAAGCGGCGGCGGGGACTGCTCGAGGTCGAGCTGCTCGAGCGTCTTCATGAGGGCGAGGTCGTAGGCGAGCGCGAGCGTGCCGTCCGCGCGCTCGGTCCAGGTCCCGCGCGCGAGCGAGAGCCAGCCCTCGGCGTCGAGCCCGGGAAACTGCGCGCCCTGGAGGCGCTTCAGTGCGTCGACGGCCTCCGCCCAGGACTTCGGCGTCGGCAGCTTGCCGACGTAGCCGCGAATGCGAATCAGCCCCTTGGCGTCGATCACCGGGCCGATGTCGTTGAGGACGACCGCCCGCAGGATCGCCGGCCGCGTCGCCGCGAGCGCCATGATGATGAGCCCGCCCCGCGAGGTACCGACGAAGGCCGCCTCGGGCACGTCGAGCGCGGCGAGGGCCGCGAGCACGTCCTGCATCTCGACGGCGATGTCGTAGCGGCGCCAGTCGCGATCGTGCTCCGAGAGCCCGCGTCCGCGATAGTCGAGCGCGATCACCCGGCGCGGCGCCTCGCGGTCGCGCGACAGGCGAAGCGCCAGCGCGTGGAAATCCTCGGCGTTGCGGGCGAGGCCCGGGAGGCAGACCACGGGCAGCGCACGATCGGGCGCCTCGCCGTAGACGCGCGCATGCAGGCGCAGGCCGTCGCCGGCGCGCACGAACGCGGAGCGGTATCCGGCGGCGCCCGCCACCTCGCGCGGCACGTCCCGTGCGGCACCCTCTCGACCATCCTCTGCGGCATTCATGGCGCGGAAACCCTCCTCGGCTAGGCTCCCGCCAGACTTCGGCGGCGAGGCGCCGCTCCGTCAAGGCCGAAGCGTTCGGGTGGGGGTTCCGGGAACCGTGGACGAGGGTCGATCACCCGTCGGGCGTGCGTGGAAAACGCTTGCGCGCCAAGGGGCCAGACCGTATTGCGAGGGCGCTCGCGCGGGCGTGCCGTCGATCGCGCGCGCCTGTCCGCGCGGGCCGTCCCGAGCCGCAGCCCGAGCGAGGATGACGCCCGCCAACAGAGGTCGCCCGACGCGCACATGAGCATCGCCCTCATCGTCTTCCTGCCGCTCCTCGGCGCGCTCCTCGCGCCGCTGACGATCCGGTACGGGCGCAACGCCTGTGCGGCGACCGCCGGCGCCGCGTCGCTCGCCGCCTTCGCGCTGCTGATGTCGCATCTGCCGGGCGTCTACGCGGGCGAGGTGGTGCGCCAGGAAGCCGTGTGGATCCCGCAGCTCGGGCTCTCCTTCGCCTTCTTCGTCGACGGGCTCGGCTTCTTCTTCGCGACGCTGATCCTCGCCATCGGCCTCCTGATCATCGTCTACGCGCGCTACTACCTCGCGCGGCAGGACCCGATGGGGCGCTTCTACGCCTACCTGCTGCTCTTCCAGAGCGCCATGCTCGGCATCGCGCTCTCCGACAACGCGCTGATCTTCCTCGTCTTCTGGGAGATGACGAGCCTCTCGTCCTTCCTGCTGATCGGCTATTGGCGCCATCTTCCCGAAGGCCGCCAGGGCGCGCGCATGGCGCTCGCCGTCACCGGCGGCGGCGGGCTCGCGCTGATCGCGGGCATGCTGCTGCTCGGCGAGGCGGCGGGCACCTACGCCATCTCCGAGATCATCACGCGGGGCGAGATCATCCAGGCCTCGCCGCTCTACGTGCCGGCGCTCCTGCTGATCCTGGTGGGCGCCTTCACCAAGTCCGCCCAGTTCCCGTTCCATTTCTGGCTCCCGCACGCGATGGCGGCGCCGACGCCGGTGTCGGCCTACCTCCACTCCGCCACCATGGTGAAGGCCGGCGTGTTCCTGCTCGCGCGCTTCTGGCCGGCGCTGGCGGGCACCGACATCTGGTTCCTGATCGTCACGCCGGTGGGCCTCGCGACGATGGCGATCGCGGCCTTCATCGCGATCTTCAAGAACGACCTGAAGGCGCTGCTGGCCTATTCCACCGTCAGCCACCTCGGCATGATGACGATGCTGCTCGGGCTCGGCACGCCGCTCGGCGTCGTCATCGCCATGTTCCACATCCTCAACCACGCGACCTTCAAGGCGGCGCTGTTCATGAGCGCCGGCATCGTCGACCACGAGGCCGGCACCCGCGACATCCGCAAGCTCGGCGGGCTCGTCAGGCTCATGCCGATCTCGGGCGTGCTCGCGCTGATCGCGGCGGCGTCGATGGCGGGCCTGCCCTTCTTCAACGGCTTCCTGTCGAAGGAGATGATGCTCGAGGCCGCGGTCCACACCGAGATCGCGGGCATCCCCTACCTGGTCCCGACGCTGGCGACGCTCGCCGCCGTATTCTCCGTCGCCTACTCGCTGCGGCTGGCCTGGTTCGCCTATCTCGGCCCCACCCGCGAGAGCTACCCGCACCATCCGCACGATCCGCCGGTCGGCATGTGGGGGCCGGTCGCGTTCCTCGTCGGCCTCGTCGTCGCCATCGGCCTCGTCCCGCCGATCGCCGGCCCCGTCGTGGCGCGCACCGCGATGGCCGTGCTGCAGACGGACACGCTGCCCTACTACTCGCTCGCGATCTGGCACGGCGTGACGCCGGCGCTGTTCATGTCGATCGTCGCCATCGTCGTCGGCGCGATCATGGTGGCGCTCTACCGCTCGCTCGCGACCGCCCACGCCGCCCTCCCCCATCCGGAGGCGAAGGCGATGTTCGACCGCACCATCGCCGCGGTCGTGACGCTGGCGCGCGGGATCACCGGGCGCACCCAGACCGGCTCGCTCCAGCTCTACGCCGGGGTGATCGTCGCCGCGATCGTCGCGGTCGGCGTCGTCGCCTTCCTCCAGGGCGGGCACGGCCCGGGCGATCGGGCGATGCTGCCGGTCAACACGCCGGCCATCGTCGCCTGGGCGGTCCTGATCGCCGTCTCCGGCGTCGTCGTCTTCGCGCATACCAGCCGGCTGATCACGCTCGTGCTGACCAGCGTGGTAGGGCTGATCGTGTCGGTCGCCTTCCTCCAGTTCTCCGCGCCGGACCTGGCGCTCACCCAGATCTCGGTCGAGGTCGTCACCACGATCCTGCTCCTGCTCGCGCTCAACCTCCTGCCCCGGCGCAGCGAGCCCGAGCGCAGCGCGGCGGCGCGCTGGGGCTCCGGCGCCATCGCGATCGTCGCCGGGCTCGGCGTCGCCTTCCTCGCCTACGCGGTGATGACCCGCGACGTCTCCTCGATCTCCGAGTACCACATCGCGCTCTCCAAGCCGGGCGGCGGCGGCACCAACATCGTCAACGTCATCCTCGTCGACTTCCGCGGCTTCGACACGTTCGGCGAGATCATCGTGCTCGGCATCGCCGCGCTGGCGATCTTCGCCATGCTCGATTCCGCCCTGCGCGGCGCCTCCGCCCGCCGGCTCGCGGCGATGCTGCCGGCCCGCCGCTCGGGCGACGCGCACCCGATGCCGCTCGTCGTCGCCACCCGCGTGATCCTGCCGCTGGCGATCACCGTCGGAGTCTTCATCTTCCTGAGAGGCCACAACGAGCCCGGCGGCGGCTTCATCGCCGGTCTCGTCGTCGCCATCGCCCTCATCATGCAGTACATCGCCTCGGGCTACGAGTGGGCCGCCGCACGCGCCCGCTACAATCCCCACGCCATGATCGGCGCGGGCGTGCTGATCGCGGGCGCGACCGGGCTCGGCGCCTTCGTCTTCGGCGCGCCGTTCCTGTCGTCCTCCTACGACTACTTCCACATTCCCTTCGTCGGGGAGGTCGAGCTCGCGACCGCCATCGCCTTCGATCTGGGCGTCTTCCTCACGGTCGTGGGCGTCGTGCTGCTCGCGCTCTTCCAGATCTCGAGGGTCGAGCACAAGGCGGACCACGGGCCGATCCCCGCCGGCCCCTACGAGCCACCCTACGACCGGGCGGCCGCGCCGCGCGTCGTCGAGCCCGCACGCGACAAGGAGGCGTGAGATGGAGCTTCTCCTCGCGAGCGGCATCGGCGTCCTGACGGCGGCGGGGATCTACCTCGTCTGCCGGGCGCAGACCTTCCCGGTGATCATCGGGCTCGCCTTCCTCACCTATGCCGTCAACGTCTTCCTGTTCGCCATGGGGCGGCTCGCCATCGACGCGCCGCCGATCTACGACCCCGCCGTGAAGACCTACACCGACCCGCTGCCGCAGGCGCTGGTGCTCACCGCCATCGTCATCTCCTTCGGCATGACGGCGCTCATCGTGGTGCTGGCGCTGCGCGGCTTCCTCGAGAGCGGCGACGACGGCGTCGAGGCCGGCACGGTACGGGCGAACGAGGGCCAGGTGGGGGAGAGCCCCCGGAGCGAGGGCGGGCGCACGTCATGAACCCGATGGACCACCTGATCATCGCGCCGATCCTGCTGCCGGCCTTCGTCGCGGCCTTCATCGTGCTCGCGCTGCGCGAGAATCTCGCCGCTCAGCGGATCGTCTCCCTCGTCGCCACCGCGGCGCTCTTCGCCATCGGCGTGTACCTGTTCGCGCTCGCGGGCGACGGCGCCACGCGGCCGTACCTGCTCGGCAACTGGCCGGTGCCCTACGGCATCATCCTCGTTCTCGACCGGCTCTCGGCGCTGATGGTGCTCTTGACGAGCTTCCTCGCGCTCGTCGTGGTCACCTACGCCTCGGGCGGCTGGGACGAGAAGGGCAAGCACTTCCACGCGCTCTTCCAGTTCCAGCTGATGGGCATCATGGGCGCCTTCCTCACGGGCGACGCCTTCAACCTGTTCGTCTTCTTCGAGGTGATGCTGATCGCCTCCTACGGGCTGATGCTGCACGGCGGCGGGCCGGCGCGGCTCAAGGCCGGCTTCCACTACGTGGCGATCAACCTGATCGGCTCGACGCTCTTCCTGTTCGCGGTGGGCCTGATCTACGCGACCACCGGCACGCTCAACATGGCCGACATCGCGCGCCGTGCGAGCGAGGTCGCCGCGGGCGACGTCGCGCTCCTGCGGGTGGGCGCGCTGCTGCTCTTCCTCGTCTTCGCGCTGAAGTCCTCGCTCGCGCCGCTGCACTGGTGGCTGCCGACGACCTACGGCGCCGCCTCGACGCCGGCGGTCGCCATCTTCGCGATCATGACCAAGGTCGGCGCCTACTCGATCATCCGCATGAACGCGATGGTGTTCGGCGCCGACGCCGGCCCGGTCGCGCTCGTCGCCGAGCCCTGGATCATCCCCGCGGCATTGGCCACGCTGGTGATCGGCGCGCTCGGCGTGCTCGCCACGCGCCGGCTCGTCGACCTCGTCGCCTTCTCGATCGTCTGGTCGATGGGCTCGCTGCTCATCGCGCTCGGCTTGTTCGACGTCGAGGGCCTCACCGCCGCGCTCTACTACGCGGTCCACTCCACGGTGGCGGCGGCCGTGCTCTTCCTCATCGCGGACATGGTGACGCGCCGCCGCGGCGCCTCCGGCGACGCGCTGCGCACCGCGCCGCCGATCGCGAACGACGCGCTCGTCTCGGGCCTCTTCTTCGTCGCGGCGATCGCCATGGCGGGCCTGCCGCCCTTCTCCGGGTTCATCGGCAAGCTCCTCATCCTCGACGCCGCCCGCGCCTCGGTGTGGGCGCCGTGGATCTGGAGCCTCGTCCTCGTCACCTCGCTCGTCGTCGTGATCGGCTTCGCGCGGGCGGGCTCCACCGTGTTCTGGAAGGCGCAGGCCGTCGGCGGCGGGATCGTCGCCGCCGCCCCGCCGCCGGAGCGGGAGTACGACACGCCCCGCGTCGAGACGCCGACGATGCGGCTGTGCGTCTACGTCCTGCTCCTCGCGACGGCCCTCCTCGTCGTCCTCGCCGGCCCGGTCACCGAGGTGCTGGAGGCGACCGCTCGGCAGATCCTCGATCCGGCGGGCTACGTCGCCGCCGTGTTCGACCCCGCCGTCGTCCCGGAATGGAGCCGCTGATGTCGCGCATCCTGCCCCATCCCGTCCTGACGCTCGTCATCGCCGGCGTCTGGCTGCTGCTCGTGAACGCCTTCTCGCTCGGCGCGCTGCTCATGGGCCTGATCATCGGCGTGCTCGTGCCGCTCTTCACCGGCCCCTACTGGCCGGGTCGCCCGCGCGTGCGCCATCCGGTCAAGATCGCGGCCTACATGGCCATCGTCCTGTGGGACATCGTCGTCTCGAACGTCCAGGTCGCCTATCTCGTGCTCTTCCGCCGCGGCGAGAGCCTGCGCTCGCGCTTCGTCACGGTGCCGCTCGAGCTCGAGACGCCCGAGGCGATCAGCGTGCTCGCCGGCACGATCACCATGACGCCGGGCACCGTCTCGGCGGACCTCTCGGCCTGTGGGCGCTCGCTGCTCGTCCATTGCCTCGAGACCGACGACCCGGAGGGGACGGTGGCCCAGATCAAGCAGCGCTACGAGCGGCGCCTCAAGGAGATCTTCGAATGATCGAGACCGCCGCCCTCGTCTGCATCGCCGCGATCGCGATCGCGATCGGCCTCAACGTCTACCGCCTGGCGCTGGGGCCGGACATCCTCGACCGGGTGCTCGCGCTGGACACGATGGTGATCAACGCCATCGCGCTCATCGTGATGATCGGCATCTGGTACGCCACCGACGTCTACTTCGAGGCGGCGCTGCTCGTCGCCATGGTCGGCTTCCTGTCGACGGTGGCGTTCTGCAAGTTCGTGCTGCGCGGCAACGTGATCGAGTGAGGGAAATGATGGCTTTCGCGATCGAGCTCCTGACCGCCGCGCTGCTCGTCGTCGGCGCCTTCTTCCTGCTCGTGGGCTCGATCGGGCTCGCGAAGCTGCCGGACATGATGCGCCGCCTGCACGGGCCGACCAAGGCGACGACGCTCGGCATCGGCGCGATCCTCATCGCCTCGATGATCAACGCCTGGGCGGTGCGCGGCTACCTGTCGCTGCACGAGCTCTTGATCACGATCTTCCTGTTCCTGGCCGCCCCGATCACCGCCTACATGATCGCCAAGGCCCATATCCTGCACGACCGCGAGACGCAGGATGCGCTGCCGCCCACGGGCGTCGGGACGCCGTGGATGACGCTCGCGCCGCCGGAGGGTGATGCGAGCGGCGCGTCCCGCGCGCCGGAAGCGTCAGAAGGGATGTGACGCGGGCACCGTCCCGCGGCTCACCCCACCCCTACCCTACGAATCTCCCACCGCAGCTCCACCCCGGACGTCTCCAGCACCCGCCGGCGAACCTCCTCGCCGAGCGCCTCGATGTCTGCCGCGCTCGCGCCGCCGTGGTTGATCAGGAAGTTGCAGTGCAGCTCGGAGACCTGGGCCGCGCCGCGCATGAGGCCGCGGCAGCCGGCGGCGTCGATCAGCTCCCAGGCCTTCGGCGCGCCTTTGGGTCCGCCGGGGTTGGCGAAGGTGGAGCCGCCGGTGCGGGTGCTCACCGGCTGGGTCGCGGAGCGCTCGGCGGTGATCTCGGCCATCGCCGCGAGGATGGTCTGCGGGTCGCCGGGGCGGCCCTCGAAGGTCGCCCGCGTGAAGATCACGCCCTCGGGAACGTCGCAATGGCGGTAGGAGAAGCCCATCTGCGCGTTCGAGAACGACACCGCCCTCCCCCGGCGATCGAGCCCGCGCGCACAGACGAGCACGTCCTTCACCTCGCCGCCGTAGGCGCCCGCGTTCATCGCGAGCGCGCCGCCGATCGCGCCGGGAATGCCGCGCAGGAAGGCGAGGCCGTCGATCCCCGCCTCCGCCGCCGCGCGGGCGACCTTCACGTCGGCGGCGCCGGCACCGGCCTCCACCCGCATCCCGTGGACCATGATCGTCGAGAAGCCCTTGGCGAGCCGCACCAGCACGCCCGGCAGGCCACCGTCGCGCACGAGCAGGTTCGAGCCGAGCCCGACCACGGTGACGGGGATCTCGTCGGGCAGGCCCGCCAGCAGATGCGCGAGATCCGCCTCGTCGGCGGGTGTGAACAGGACCTGCGCCGGGCCGCCGGCGCGAAACCAGGTCAGCGGCGCCGTCGGCGCGTTGGCGACGAGCGGGCCGCGCAGGGACGGGGCGGCGGCGCGGATCTCGCCCGTTATGTCCTGGAAGCTCACGCGACCCTCGTGTCCCGCGCGGCGAGGGCGGCGGGCAGCGCGTTCGCCCATTGCGTGATCGTGCCGGCGCCGAGGCACACGACGAAGTCGTCGGGTCCGGCGATCTCGGCCACGATCCGCGGCAGGTCGTCGGGCCCCTCGAGCGCGATCGCCCGGCGGTGGCCCCGCGCCTTGAGGCCCGAGACGAGCGCGTCCCGGTCCGCGCCCTCGATCGGCGCCTCGCCGGCGGCGTAGACCGGCGCGACGATGACGGCGTCCGCGTCGTTGAAGCACGTGCAGAAGGCGTCGAAGAGCGCGTGCAGGCGGGTGTAGCGGTGGGGCTGCACCACGGCGATCACCTTGCCCGTCGTCGAGGCGCGCGCCGCCTGGAGCACGGCGGCGATCTCCACCGGGTGGTGGCCGTAATCGTCGAAGATCGTCGCGCCGTTCCAGGTGCCCACGCGCGTGAAGCGCCGCTTCACGCCGCCGAAGCGGGCGAGCGAGGCGCGGATCGTGTCGCCGGGCACGCCGAGCTCGTGCGCCACCGCGAGCGCGGCCGTGGCGTTGAGCGCGTTGTGCAGGCCCGGCATCGGCATGACGACGTCGTCGATGACGCAGGCCGAGCCGTTCTTGCGGTCGCGGATGAGCACGTTGAAGCGCCCCTGCCCGCCCGACAGGTCGAGGTCGAGGAGCCGCACGTCCGCTTGCGGGTTCTGCCCGTAGGTGACGATCCGCCGATCCTCGATGCGCCCCACCAGGTCCTGCACGACCGGGTGATCGGTGCACATCACCGCGAAGCCGTAGAAGGGAATGTTCTCGATGAAGGAGCGGAACGCCGTCTTGATCGCATCGAAGCTGCCGAAATGATCGAGGTGTTCCGGGTCGATGTTGGTGACGATGGCGTAGTCCGCCGGCAGCTTGAGGAAGGTGCCGTCCGATTCGTCCGCCTCGACCACCATCCAATCGCCCTTGCCCATGCGCGCGTTGGTGCCGTAGGCGTTGATGATGCCGCCGTTGATCACGGTGGGGTCGAAGCCGCCGCCGTCGAGCAGCGTGGCGACCAGCGAGGTCGTGGTCGTCTTGCCGTGCGTGCCGGCGATGGCGACGCAGGTCTTGAGCCGCATCAGCTCGGCCAGCATCTCGGCGCGGCGCACCACGGGAAGCCGCGCCTCGCGCGCGGCCTTGAGCTCGGGATTGTCGCGGCGGATGGCGGTGGAGACCACCACCACCTCCGCCTCGCCCAGGTGGCCGGCGTCGTGGCCGACATGGACGGTCACACCCTTCTCGCGCAGGCGCTGGACGTTGGCGCTCTCGCCCGCGTCGGAGCCCTGCACGGTGTAGCCGAGGTTCGCCATCACCTCGGCGATGCCGGACATGCCGATGCCGCCGATGCCGATGAAATGGATGGGTCCGAGCTTCGGAGGCAGCTTCATGGGGATGATCTCGTGAGGGTCAGGCGGGCTTGCGGGCGGCGATCCGCGCCGGGTCGATCCCGGCGAGGCCGAGCACGGCGGCCGCCAGGCGCTCGGCGGCGTCGGTGCGCTGGGCGCCCTTGGCCGCGAGCGCGGCCTGCGTCAAGCGTTCGGGATGGTCGAAGCGGGCGACGAGCTCCGCGGCGAGGCGCTCGGGGGTGAAGTCGCTTTGCGGCAGCATGAGGGCGGCGCCGATGTCGGCGAGGGTGCGGGCGTTCGCCGCCTGGTCCTGGTCGAGCGCGCCGGGCAGCGGCACCAGGATCGACGGCCGGCCGATCGCCGCGAGCTCGGCCACGGTCGAGGCGCCGGAGCGGGCGATCACGAGATGCGAATCGGCGATGCGCTGCGGCAGGTCCCCGAAGAACGGACGCACCTCGGCCTGCGCGTCGAGGGCGCGATAGGTCGAGACGACGCGCGGCAGGTCCTCCTCCCGCGCCTGCTGGGTGATCACGAGCCGCGCCAGGTATTCCGGCGGCAGCTTCGCCACGGCCTCGGGCACGACGTCGGACATCACCTTCGCACCCTGGCTGCCGCCGAAGACGAGGACGCGCAGCTTCGCGCCCTTGTGCGCCGGCGGGTAGAGCGTGCGCGCGGCCTCGATCACCGTCTGGCGGACGGGGTTGCCGGTGTGGACGATCTGCGCGCGCATCCCGCGGGGCAGCCCGCGCACGTCGGGAAAGCCGGTGGCGATCATCGAGACGCGCCGCGCCAGGAAGCGATTGGCCCGCCCGATCACGCCGTTCTGCTCGTGGATCGCCCGCGGCACCCCGAGCGTCCAGGCGGCGACGAGGGGGGGGACCGTCGGATAGCCGCCGAAGCCGACGACGACCGCCGGATCGAGACGCTTGATCAGCGCGCGCGAGGCCACGACGCCGCGCCAGAGCTGGCCGACGGCGTCGATCGTCCCGCGCAGCGACCGGCGCGAGGGCGTCGCGGAGGGTACCGACACCACCTGCTCGGCTGGAAACCTCTCCGCCAGCGCGCCCACGCGCTCGTCCGTCACGAGCACGACGCGCAACCCGAGCCGGCGCAGGACGTGGGCGAGCGCCTCGGCCGGGAACAGGTGCCCGCCCGTGCCGCCCGCCGAGATCAGGATCAGCGGCGCACGTCCGGTCATGCGGGACGCTCCACGAGCGCTACGCCGTAGGCCTCCGTGCGCGCGCCGCCGGCGGCGGGGCGGCGGCGCGTCAGCGCGATAAGGAAGCCGGTGGCGAGCGCGAGCGAGAGGAGCGAGGAGCCGCCGTAGGAGATGAACGGCAGGGTCATGCCTTTGGCCGGGACGAGATGCAGGTTCACCATCATGTTGATGGACGCCTGCAGCCCGAACATCAAGACCAGCCCGGCGATCGCCATGCGGCAGAAGGCGTCCTGCGAGCGCTGCGCGAGCAGCAGGCCGCGCAGCACGATGAACGCGTAGAGGCACACGATGGCGAGGCACACCGCGATGCCGAACTCCTCCGCCGTGACCGCGAAGATGAAGTCGGTGTGCGCATCGGGCAGGATGCGCTTGACCGTCCCCTCCCCCGGCCCGCGGCCGAGCCAGCCGCCGGAGGCGAAGGACTGCAGCGCCGTCTCGACCTGGAAGCTCTCCGACGCGTCTCCGGACAGGAACCGCTCGATGCGTGCGCGCACGTGCGGCAGGAGCTCGTAGGCGGCGAAGATGCCCACCGCCCCGGCGCCGCCGAGTCCGATCACCCAGATCCAGTGCAGGCCCGCGATGAAGAACAGGCAGGCCCAGACCACGGTGACGAGCATGGTCTGCCCGAAATCCGGCTGGAGGATCAGCGGAACGATGGTCAGCGGCAGCAGCAGGATCGCGAGCGGCGTGCCGGGCATCTCCGAGCGCGCCTTCTCCGAGAAGGCCCAGGCGGCGAGGATGACGAAGGCGGGCTTGAGGAACTCCGAGGGCTGCAAGCCGAACGGGCCGAGATAGATCCAGCGGTGCGCGCCCTTGATCTCCGGGCCGAACTCGAGCGCCGCCAGCACGAGGGCGAGCGAGCCCACGTAGACCACGAGCGCCACCCGGCGCACGAGCCGCGGCGTCAGGAACGACACTGCCAGCATCAGGAGCACGGCGGGCGCGAGGAAGACCGCCTGGCGGTTCACGAAGTGGAACGTGTCGAGGCCGAGCCGCTGCGCCACCGGCGGCCCGCCTGCCATCAGCAGCACGACGCCCGACGTCATCAGCACGCCGAGCGCCCCGATGAGCGCCTTGTCGATCGTCCACCACCAGTCGCCGACGAGCGACCGTTCCGCGCGCGAGACCATGGTTCTCGAGGCTCCCCGGGTCCGGATGTTCGGCCCACCACCGCCAGAGTGTGGTGAACGCCCGGTTAAGGGAGCCTTATCGAATCACGCGCGGACGCGCGCCGTCAGACCGAGCGGATCGCCCCGCCGTCGACCCGCATCAGCGAGCCCGTCACGTAGGCCGCGGGGACCGAGGCGAGGAAGGCGACGGTGGCGCCGAACTCCGACACGTCGCCATAGCGGCCGGTCGGGATGGTGGCGAGCGCCGCCGCCTCGACCTCCTCGGGCGTCTTGCCGAGGCGCTTGGCGTTGGCCGCGTCGAGCTCGGCCGTCCGATCCGTGCGGATGCGGCCCGGCAGCACGACGTTGACGGTGACACCGTCCTTCGCGACCTCGGAGGCGAGCGTCTTCGACCAGCCGACGATCGCCGAGCGCAGGGTGTTCGACATCGCGAGGTTGGGGATCGGCTGGATCACGCCCGACGAGGCGATCGTCAGGATGCGCCCGAAGCCGCGCTGGCGCATGCCCGGCAGGCACAGCGCGGCGAGCCGCAGCACGGGCTTCACCATGCTCTCGAAATACGGCGTCCAGTCTGCGTCCGCGACGTCGACCGCCATGCGGGCGGGCGGGCCGCCGGTGTTGGCCACGAGGATGTCGATGCCGCCCATGGCGCGCTCGGCCTGCGCGAAGATCTCGTCCGCCTGCGTGGTCAGGTCGGCGGCGAAGGCGTGGGCGGTGCCGCCGGCGGCCTCGATCGCCTGCTTCGTCGCCTCGAGCTTGTCGCCGCTGCGCGCCGTCATGAACACCTCGACGCCTTCGCGCGCCAGCGCCTCGGCGCAGGCGCGGCCGAGGCCGCGGCTCGATGAGAGGACGAGGGCGCGCTTGCCGGTGATGCCGAGATCCATGGGATGTCCTTTCGGATGATGCGTGTCGTGACCCCGCATAGCACCGCCGCACGCCGGGGTGGAAGCACCACGCCCGCGAAGACGGGTTGCGGGTCGCTCCCCCCGGACGTGACGCGGCCACGTCGCACGCTGGTCCGCGACTGCCGATCTTCGATCCGCCGGGAGAGCCGGTGCGGCAAGGCGTTCGATCGCGTCCCGACTCTCGCCCGGCCGATCTCGCCCGCCGATCTTTCCCGCCCGCCCCGCGCCTTAGAACAACCGCGTCTCCCCGCCTAAGCTCGCGCGCAGGAGGTCGCCCAGGTCGTCGAGGTCGGCCCCGCGGGGGACCATGTAGCGCTCGGCCGCGCCGTCGACGATCGCGCCGTCGCGGATCGGCCACTCGACGCCCCACATGCCGCCGAGCGTGCCGTTCGGGAAGCCGTAGCGGGCGTCGCCGATGCGCAGCAGCTCCGCACCGTCGCGCTCCACGATGTGCGGGTGGAGCGTGCCGGTGGCGAAGCGACGGTAGCGGCGGCCCTGCTCGGTGGCGAGCGCCGCCTCGGCGAGGCGCTCGGCGCGCGGGTCCTTCGGCAGCGCCGTCCAGCGGATCGGGCGATCGGGCGCGAACACCGAGACGAAGCCGACGTGGCGCGTATCGTCCTCGAGCGTCGTCACGCGCCGCAGCCAGGGCGTGAGGAAGGTCGTCGTCACCCGCACCTCGGCGGGCGGGCGCTCGCGCAGCCCCGGATCCTGGAGCGCGATCGCCTCCGCGCGCCCGTTCGCCCACAGGCCGAGGCCGGCGTAGAGCGTCGTCGCGACGAGTGCCGCGACGGTGGCGCGCCGCGCGCCGCGGCTGCGCCACCCCAGCAGCCCGGCGACCAGGAGCGCGGTCAGCAGCGGCAGCGTGTAGACGGGGTCGATGATCGGCAGCGCCGGGAGCGCGAAGCGCAGGTCCGTGAACGGCGCGAGCAGCTGCGTGCCGTAGATCGTCGCGGTGTCGAGCAGCGGATGGGTCACCAGCGCGCCGATCCACACCGCGATCCACGGCGCGAGGAGCCCGTCCACCGGCTTCCCGCGCCGCGCGCGCGCCCCCTCGTGCAGCCGTGCGGACGCCCAGCCGAGCGCGGTCCCCACCACCGGGCCGAAGAACAGCGAATGCGTCACGCCCCGGTGCAGCTCCCAATAGGCGATCGAATCGCGTCCCCAGCCCGACCAGATCACGTCGAGATCGGGGATCAGGCCGCCGAGCGCCCCGGCGGCGGCGGCGAACCCGCCCAGGCGACGGCCGGCGACGGCGTGCCCGACGGCAGCGCCGAGCGCGATCTGCGAGACGGGATCCATGCGTGGGGCGCTCCGGGGGAGAGGACGGTCGCGGCGCGCGCGATCTATCAGCCGGCCTCGGCCGGCGCCAGGCGCAGGAGCGCGCCACGATCGTCGTCCACGAGGAGATAGAGCGCCCCGTCGGGGCCGGTGGTCACCGCGCGGATGCGCCGGCCCAGCGGGATGATCTCCTCGGAGACGATCCGCCCGCCCTCGACGTCCAGCCGCGCCAGCGCTTCGCCCGAGAGCGCGCCGACGACGAGGTCGCCGCGCCAGGCGGGGATCAACTCACCGTCGTAGAACGTGATCCCGGAGGGCGAGAACGAGGGCACCCAGCCCCACAGCGGCAGCTCGAGCGACGTGTTCGTCATGTGGTCGGGGATCGGGATGCCGCTGTACTGGCTCCCGTCCGAGACGAGCGGCCAGCCGAAATTGGCGCCCGCCGTGGGCGCGTTGATCTCGTCGCCGCCGCGCGGGCCCATCTCGGCGGTGAGGAGCCGGCCCGTGCCGGGCTCGAGCGCGGCGCCCTGCGGGTTGCGGTGCCCGTAGGACCAGATCTCCGGGCGCGCGTCGGCGCGGTCGAGGAAGGGGTTCCCCGAGAACGGCGTCCCGTCGCGGGCGAGACGAACGACCTTGCCGTGGTGCTGCGTCAGGTCCTGTGCGCTCTCGTCCGCCCCGCGGTCGCCGAGCGTGACGAAGAGGCTCTCGCCGTCGGGGGCGACGACGACGCGCGATCCGAAATGGCGCCCGCCCGAGAGCGCGGGCTCGGCGCGAAACAGGATCTCCACGTTCTCGAGCGCCGTCAGGCTCTCGTCGAGCCGCCCGCGGGCGAGCGAGGTCGCGGCCCCGCCGCCGCGCGCCTCGGCGAAGGTGAGGTAGACATCTCGGCTCGCCGCGAAGTCGTGTGCGAGCGTAACGTCGAGAAGGCCGCCCTGGCCGATGTCGGCGACCGCCGGCACGCCCGCGAGCGGCGGCGAGACGGCGCCGTCGGCGCGTACGTGGCGCAGGCGGCCCGGCCGCTCGGTGACGAGGAAGCCTCCCTCCGGCAGGGCCGCGATCCCCCAGGGGTGGACGAGCCCCTGCGCCAGGGTCTCGAGCCGCATCGGACCCGCGGACGTCTCCAGGCGATCCTGCGCCGAGGCGGCCGCCGGCACGAGGGCGCACAGCGTGAGGGCCGCGGCGGCGGCACGGGTCGATGAGCGGGCGGGGTGCTGCATGGGAGAACCTCGTCGGGCGGCGTGGCGTGGCGTCTGCCGACGGGATCTATGGCGCATCCGGCCCAGCGCAATCGGCCTCGCACGATCACGAGCGCGCGAGCGGCGCCGTCAGTGGATGGATTCGCTCGCGCGCAGGCTCAGCCCGAACAGGCTGCCGAGGTCCTGCGCCAGCGTGCCGACGTGCGCGGCGCCGAGCACGGCCAGGGTCGCCGCGATGATGACGAAGGCCAGCACCATGGTCGAGCGCGTGTCCCCGCGGATCTTCATCGAGGTGATGAGCCGCGCCGCGCGGAACCCCGGCCAGACCGGATCGGCCCGCCGCACCTGCGCCTCGGCGTCCTGCGCCTCCTCGTGGAGCGCGTCGCCCGGCATGCCTCGCTGGTCACGCCCGATCGTCGCCATGACGTCCCTCGCATTCGGCCGCTTCGGTCCGATACCTCGCCGCCCGGATGACCCGGCGCGGCCCCGACGCCACCACTCGTGTTGCAGAATGTTAATACGCCGAGCCCACCCCGCAAGCGGATGCCCACGCGCCGCACGTGACGCTGCGGCACGTGCGGCGCGATCGTCTCGGGTGTACTACGTAGATCGCCATCGTACAGAGGGTACGGCTATTTACACGCCTGTTGAGTATAATCGATTTAGATCGCCCCCGTATTCCCTAGAGATTTGTCGAATATTTTCGAAGTTCGACACGAATATAGATGATCTTGCAAGACGAGCGGATGATATCGAGCCTCAGCGACGGTACGCGGAGCGTCGTCGGCGGGATCTCGAGCACGACTCGACGCGGCGTCGGTGCTCTACGGGGTTTCCCGTAGAAATCGGCGAGCCGAGGTAAACTTGCGGCATTTCGCCACATCACGTCGAAACAGACGGTCCGATGCGCTCTAGACCCTGGACCGGCCCGCGCGGATCGTGCAGCCGATGCGAATCACCCCCCGTCGCATCGCATCCGCGCACAGGCGAGAAGGCCGCCGCCGTGCGCCGGGCGGGGCGCCGATCCCCTTGCCTGCGCGCGGGCGCGGCACTACCGTCCGCGCCGCCGTCCGGCACGCCGTCTCGCATCCATTCCAGGAGTCTCGCCCCATGGGCTTTCTGTCCGACGCCCTCTCGCGCATCAAGCCGTCGGCGACGATCGTCGTCACGCAGAAGGCGCGTGACCTGCGCGCGTCCGGGCGCGACGTGATCAGCCTGTCGGTCGGCGAGCCGGACTTCGACACGCCCGACAACATCAAGGAGGCGGCGATCGCCGCCATCCGCCGCGGCGAGACCAAGTACCCGCCGGTCTCGGGCATTCCCGCCCTGCGGGAGGCGATCGCGAAGAAGTTCGCCCGCGAGAACGGGCTCACCTACGCGCCGAAGCAGACCATCGTCGGCACCGGCGGCAAGCAGGTGATCTACAACGCACTGCTCGCGACGCTGAACCCCGGCGACGAGGTCATCGTGCCGCGGCCCTACTGGGTCTCGTATCCCGAGATGGTGTCCCTGTGCGGCGGCACGCCGGTCTTCGTCGAGACGACGCTCGAGACCGGCTTCAAGCTCCAGCCGGCGGATCTCGAGGCGGCGATCGGCCCGCGCACGAAGTGGCTCCTCCTCAACTCGCCGTCCAACCCCTCCGGGGCGGGCTATTCCCGCACGGAGATGAAGGCGCTCACGGACGTTCTGATGAAGCATCCCCACGTGTGGGTGCTCACCGACGACATGTACGAGCACCTCGTCTACGGCGACTTCACGTTCGTGACGCCGGCGCAGGTGGAGCCCGGCCTCTACGACCGGACGCTCACCATGAACGGCGTCTCGAAGTCCTACGCCATGACCGGCTGGCGCATCGGCTACGCCGCGGGTCCCGAGCACCTGATCAAGGCGATGGACTTCGTCCAGGGCCAGCAGACCTCGGGGGCGGCGACGATCTCGCAATGGGCCGCCGTCGAGGCGCTGAACGGGCCGCAGGACCACCTGGAGACCTTCCGCAAGGCGTTCGAGGCGCGGCGCGACCTCGTCGTCTCCATGCTCAACCAGACGAGCCTGCTCGAATGCCCGGTGCCCGAGGGGGCCTTCTACGTCTTCCCCTCCTGCCGCAAGGCGATCGGGCTCACGGCGCCGTCGGGCAAGGTGATCGAGACCGACGAGGACTTCGTCACCGAGCTGCTCGAGGCGGAGGGCGTCGCGGCCGTGCACGGCTCGGCCTTCGGGCTGGGCCCGAACTTCCGCATCTCCTACGCGACGTCGAACGCGCTGCTGGAGGACGCGTGCGGGCGCATCCAGCGATTCTGCAACAGCCTCTCGTGACGGCGACGACCGTGGCCGAGACGCGCGCGCCGCTCGCCGGCCCCGTCGCCGCCGACGACGGCGCGGCGCGTGCCGTCCTCGCGTATCTGCCCCTCGCCGTCGCGGCGCTCTGCGCGCTCGCGGCGGGCCTCGGAGGCGTGCACGCGCGCGGGCTGATCGGCACGCCGCTCGAGCCCTTCGCCTTCGGCTACTTCGTCGAGCGCTTCCCGCTCGCGCCGTTCCTCCTGGTCTACGCCATCGTGCGCCTGGTGCTGCTGGCGCTGATCCCGCCGGGGCCGAGCCGCTTCCTGCGGCTCGCGCTGCTGCCGATCGCGCTGGCGCTGGTGCTCGCCGCGACGCTCTGGCCCACCTTCGGCGGTCTCGTGATCCGCGCGGCGTACTTCACCGGCGGCCTGGCCTTCCTGCAGGGTACGCCGCTGGCGATCGCCTATCCGGTCGGCGCGCTCGTCTCGGCCGGCGTCTTCGCCGCCACGCTGGGTCTCGCCGCCTGGATCGCCCGCGCCCGGGCGACGCTCGGCGTGCGCGCGGCGCTCGGCGGCCTCGCCCGCCTGCTGGCGCTCTGGTTCGCCGCCCTCGTCGTCGCCGCGCCGACGGCACTCGGGATGCCGCTCGGCGACTGGCCGACATGGCCGCTCACACCGCTCCAGAGCCTCGCCGCCGGCGCCCTCGTCGCGCTGTCCCTCGCCCCGCACGCGGCGCTCGTCGCGCGATCGGGGCGGTGAGCGACGAGCCGCACCCGCTCCCGCCCCATCGGGGCGGGGACGATCCGCGTAGCGGATCAGGGGCGGGGTCCCCCGGCTCGACGAGCGCCGCGCGCGTCACCGCGCGGCGGCCAGCTCCGCCGCGCGCCGACCGACCACCGGCGCGAGGCCGGGCAGGCCCTCGGCGGCGAGGCGGTCGAGGAGGCCGCGCTTGATGTCGGGGACGAGCCCCGGGCCCTCGTAGATCAGCCCCGTGTAGAGCTGCACGAGGGTCGCGCCGGCCTCGATCTTGGTCCAGGCGGCCGCAGGCGAGTCCACGCCGCCGACGCCGATCAGTGGCACCGCGTCGCCGACGCGCAGCCGCACCTGCGCCAGCACCCGCGTCGAGAGCGAAAACAGCGGGCGCCCGGAGAGCCCGCCGGCCTCCCCGGCCAGCCGCCCGTCGCGCAGGCTCGCGGGCCGCGCGATCGTCGTGTTCGAGACGACGAGCCCGTCGATGCCGCGCGCGAGCGCGGTCGCCGTGATGGCGTCGAGCGCGTCCTCGGCGAGGTCGGGCGCGATCTTCAGGAGGAGGCGCGTGCGCGAGCCGCACGCGTCGTCGGCCCGGTCGCGCGCCTCGATCGCGCGGGCGAGCAGCCCGTCGAGGAAGGCCTCGCCCTGGAGGTCGCGCAGGCCCGCCGTGTTGGGCGAGGAGACGTTGATGGTGAGGAAGGACGCGAGCCCGGCGAGCCCCGAGACGAGCGTCGCGTAGTCGGCGACCCGGTCGTCGCTCTCCTTGTTGGCGCCGAGGTTCACGCCGACGATGCCCGGCCGGCCGCGGCGGCGCTCCAGCCGCGCGCGGCAGCGGGCGAGGCCGTCCGAGTTGAGCCCGAAGCGGTTGATCACCGCCCCGTCCGCCGCGAGCCGGAACACCCGCGGGCGCGAGTTGCCGGCCTGCGGGCGCGGGGTGACGCCGCCGAGCTCGACGAAGCCGAAGCCGAGCCCGAGCAGCTGGTCGGGCACCTCGCACTGCTTGTCGTAGCCCGCTGCGAGCCCCACCGGGTTCGGGAACCGCAAGCCGAGCGCCTCGACGCAGAGCCGCGGGTCGTCCGGCGCCGGGCGCAGCGGCGGGACCGCCGCGAGGCTGCGGATCGTCAGCGCGTGCGCGGCCTCGGGATCGAGCCGATGCAGGAGAGGCCGCAGGACGGGGAAGGCGCCCCGGATCATGCGCTCGCGTCCAGCAGGAGGCCCGTGAAGTCGTGCGCACCGTCGGCCGAGGTCGGGATCGCCGCGACCGAGCGGACGGCGTCGAGCGGCAACGGCCCGTAGAGGTGCGGGAAGAGGTCGCCGCCACGCGAGGGCTCGTAGAGGAGCGCGGGGCCGAGCGCGCGCGCATCCACCGCGACGAGCAGGAGGTCCTTCTGGCCGGCGAAGTGCCGCCGCGCCGTCTCCCGCACCTGGGCCGACGTCGAGAAGTGGATGAAGCCGTCGGCGAGATCCACCGGCGCACCGGCGAAGACGCCGGCGGCCCGCGCCTCCTCCCAGAGCGCACGGGGCGCGATCTTGTAGACGAGGTCGGCTCCGGTCGGATCGGCGGGGGCCATGAGACATCTCCGGACGTGTCGCGCGCGGCGAGCGGCGCCGGTCTACGCCGGCCCGGCGCGCACGGCAAGCGGACCCGCGACGGCACCCCCGCCGCCACGGCGGCGGCACGCGCATGGAGGCGCGCATGGAACTGCACTCGATCGGGGAGTTTGTCCCGTACCCCCGGCTGATTTCCTAGGTTGGGCTTGTGGTCACACGTGTGAGGGAGTGCCCATGCTGACGCATGGCCAGATCTGGACGGCGATCGATCGGCTCGCCGAGCGTTACGGCCTGACCGCCTCGGGCCTGGCGCGGCGTGCGGGTCTCGACGCCACGAGCTTCAACCGGTCCAAGCGCGTGAGCCCCGACGGGCGCGAGCGCTGGCCGTCGACCGAATCGATCGCCAAGGTGCTGAACGCCACCGGCGCGAGCCTCGGCGAGCTGGTGAGCCTGATCGATCAAGGGGACGCCGCGCGCGGCGCCACCGTGCCGCTCGTCGGCTGGAAGGACGCGGGCGCGCCGCCGCACTTCTCGCCGGACGGCATGCCGTCCGGCGAGACGTGGAGCGAGATCGAGTTCCCCGAGGTCGGGGGCGAGCGCATCTTCGCGGTGGAGGTCTCCGGCAGTGCGCACGCGCCGGTCTACCGCGACGGCGACGTGCTGATCGTCTCGCCGACGGCCGGCGTGCGCAAGGGCGACCGGGTGCTCGTGCGCGACGCGAGCGGAACCGTCGGCGTCCACGAGCTCGTGCGCCGCACGGTACGGACGCTGGAGCTGAAGGGGCTGTGCGACGACAACGACTCGAGCCTGCCGCTGGCCCACACGGATTATGTCGCTAGAGTGATGTGGTGCAAGCAATAACATGCTTGAAAATTATATATTTGCTACAAAATGAATATCGTTTGACCTCACGTATCGCATGATGCATGCTCGCGCCGTGGTCGTGAGGGAACGCCGATGAGCCAGCACAGCCTGACGGATTACATCGTCGTCTTCGATCCCGCAGCCGGCGAGATCGGGCAAGCGGAATTCGAGGCGCGCCTGTGCGTGCTGCTCGACGTGCCGCTGGACGCGATCGACGAGGCGCTCCTCGCCCTTCCCGCAGCGCGCCTCGTACGCGCGCTGCACGAGCCCGACGATGGTGCACGGCGCCTGCGCGAGCGGCTGCGCATCCTCGAGCGCCGCGCCACGAGCCTCGCCGTCGCGCAGATGCTGGCGCGGCTCGAGGCGGGCTCCGGGCGACCAACGTCGGCGCTGCGTGCGGCGCTCCTCGCCAACGCCTCCCACGAGCCGATCACGGACGAGGAGCGGCTCGTCGCGGAGATCGGCGAGGCGCGCGAGGAGATCCTGGCGCTGTGGCCCGCGGCCTTCGATGCGGTGGCGCGCTGGGGCACGATCGACCAGCGCTCCGCCTGGTCGATCGGCATCGGATCGACGGTCTACGGCATGCTCGCCCAGGCCCTCGGCCGCACGGCCCAGGACCGGATCGCACGCGACGAGTTCGTGGCGATGTGCCCGCGCCTCGTCGCGCTCTGGCCGCTCACGCCCCAGTCGCACGAGGCGCTGCACGCGCTCCTCGGCATCGTGCGCGCCGCCGTCGCGGGCGAGATCCGCCGGCCGGGCATCCAGCTAGAGAAGGTCAACTGAGGCGGACGGCTCGGCGTTCGCCTCAGAGCTTGTAGGCCGTGCGGAAGCCGCCCCAGTGCCGGCCCGCGACGCGGATCGGCGCATCCACCTCGCGCATCATCACGAGCTTGCCGCCGCCCATGTCGCGCGAGTAGGCCTGGATCAGGAAGGGCCGCGTCGAGCGCGCGGCGGCGATGCCGGCGCGGTCGTCGAAGATGCGGCGGTCGCGGCAATTGGCGGCGTTCCAGACCGGGTCGTCCGGGCGCTGCGGCTGCGAGTACATCTGGTTGTGCACCGGAATGTAACCGTTGCGATCGATGGCGAGGCAGAAGGCCATGCGCGGGTCGCTCGTCAGCAGCGGCTCCATGATGCCGGGCAGGATCTGCGACAGTATCGGCCGCGCGGCGGTCTCCCATTGCTGCGGATTGGTGCCCGGGATCGGGCGGTAGTCCACGTCGAACAGCGCCTCGCGGCCGAGCCGGCCGGAGGCGAGCGCCTCCTCCATCGCCGCGACGACGCGGCGGGCGGCGTCCTGCGCGCGCTCGATGAGCGGGCGGTATTCCTGCTCGATGGCGCCGATCGCCGCCGCGATGCGCTCACGCACCGCCCGCTCCGGCGTCTCGAAGGCGCAGTGCACGCCCATGGCGCTCACGCCGGCGACCCGCGCCGGGACGGCGCCGATTCCCTCGATGTCGAGGGACACGCGCGCGTCCTGCGAGAGCCCGTGGCGGGCGGGTGCGGCGACGAGGGCGCCGCCCAGCGACAGGTCGATCGTCTTCGTCACGGCGTCGAGGCCCACGCCCGAGAGCCGGGCGCGGCGCTCGACGGGGAAGCGGTCGTGGGCGCGGCGCTCGCCGATCTCGCTCTGGCGCACCACCGCGACGAAGCGGCGGGCGAGGCCCTTGGCGCCGTCCTCGGCGCGGGCGGATTCCGCACGCGCCGCCTCGGCGCGCAC